>WQYA01000038.1 GCA_009781495.1 Cystobacterineae bacterium | reverse complement strand
GGGTCGCGAGTGCTGCAGGAGCCCCCGGCGGGGCCCCAGAGGGTGTTTTTTTGGTTACTTTTTTGTCACACAAAAAAGTGACTCGCCGGTAGGCGAAACCTGCAGCGGCCGCGCAGCGGAAAAGCCCGGGCCGCAGGCCCAGCACCAATAACCCCGCCCGGGGGGGCAAAAAAACCGTTTTAAAAACAGCCGGGCCGCAGGCCCAGCAATAAAACCCCCGCCCGGAGGGCAAAAATACCCTCCTGAAAAAATTAATAGAGGGCGCGCGCCACCAGCGTATCCGGCAAGCCCTTCATCGCGTCGCAGACGTTGCCGTTGACGGCCTTGTCCAAGTCCATGAGCAAATAGCCCATGTCGGCGTTGGTAGCGAGCACCTGGGCCAAAATGTTGGCGTGCTGCTCGCTGACAATGCGGTTGACGTCGCGCAATACCCCGGGGACGTTTTTGTGGATGTTCAACACTCGGTAGGCCTCCGGGGTAGGGGCTAAGTCCACTTGTGGAAAGTTAACAGAAGTCGCCGTAGAGCCGAATTTAAGGTATTTGCTTAAGGCTACCGCTACCTCGGTACCTATATTTACCTGAGCCTCATCCGTAGAGCCACCGATATGGGGGGTTAAAATAACATTAGGGAGGTTTTGGAGGGGTGAAACAAAACCGTCGGAGGCATTGGCGGCAGGCTCCTCGGGGAAGACGTCCACGGCGGCGCCGGCCAAGTGGCCCCCTTGGAGGGCTTGGGTAAGGGCCTCAATGTCCACGACACTCCCGCGGCTGGCGTTAATGAGGTAGCTGCCCTGGCGCATGGCCTTGAGTTGGGCCTGGCCTATCATCCCCTTGGTGAGGGGGGTTTCGGGCACATGCAAACTGACATAGTGGGCTTCCGAGAGGGCGTCCAAAAGGGAGGGCTTGGCCTGGTTATTGCCCATGGGCAGTTTGGTAGCAATGTCATAGAAGACGACGCGCATGCCGAAGGCTTCGGCCAATACCCCTACTTGGCTGCCTATATGGCCATAACCAATGAGGGCTATGGTTTTACCCCGCACCTCATGTGCCCCTGTGGAAATTTTACGCCACTGGCCCTTATTCATTTGAATGACGCGCTCCCCCAAGCGCCTGGCCAGCATAACAATTTCGGCCATCACCATTTCGGCCACCGAGCGCGTATTGCTGAAGGGGGCGTTGAAGACGGCAATGCCGCAGCGGGAAGCGGCCTCCAGCGCCACTTGGTTGGTGCCGATGCAGAAGGCGCCCACGGCCAGAAGGCCCTTGGCTTTTTCGAAGAAAGTTTCACTCAAATAGGTTTTGGAGCGTATGCCCAGCAGGTGAAAGCCCTGGAGGCGCTCCAAAAGGGCTTCTTCTTCCAGAGACTTGTCGAGGCGCTCCACGTGGATGCCCTGGTTTTCCAAATAGCTTTGGGCCACTGGGTGAATGTTTTCCAGCAAAAGGGCTTTGATGGCACTCATAGAGGAGCAGCTAGCGCGCCTTGGCAAAAAGAGGAAGCAAAATTCCCCAACGCCTCGGTTTTGGGGGTGAAAGTGGCCTAGGAGGCCAAAGTGCGCTCCCTCTCTTTGAGGAAGGCGCAGCCGGAGCGTGTCAGGAAGAAGAGGACGGTATTTTGTCCTTCGGGGAGGTGGAGTTTGGCCTCGAAGAGGGGCCCTCCCAGCGTACCCAGCAACACCTCGCGGTTTTTGTTAAACACTTTGCCTTGGGCATAGACGCCGTCCACCAAACCCCAGGCCTGCCCGGTTTGGTAGAGGGCGAAGGCGACTTCCACCAAGGAGGCTACCAACTCTTGGGAGAGGGGCCTTTGGCTTTGGAGTATGGAAACAAGTGTCCCAAGCATGGGGGGGGTGGCGTGGGCCATACCCCAACAGCGCCTTATTTGGCGACAAAGTCAAGTCGAGAAACGCACCTTGGGCAGTTTCGTCCGTTATGGGGCAGCCTTGGGCTTGTCCGCGGCTTTTTCGGGAGGGGTGTCCGCCGTTTTGGCGGCGCCGAGGCGGCTTGTGGCCGTTTTGGCTTCGGCGGCCAGTTTGTTGAAGCCTTTGACAACCATGAAAATACAGAAGGCGACGAGGAAGAATTCAACGGTAGCGTTGACGAAGTTGCCGATGCTGAGCACCGGCGCGTTGGCGGCCTTGGCGGCTTCCAGCGTGGCATAGTTTTGGCCGTTGAGGGCGACAAACCAGCTTTTGAAGTCAATTTCCCCCAGCAAGAGGCCGATGGGGGGCATGATGATGTCATTCACCAGAGAGTTGACAATTTTGGTAAAAGCCGCGCCGACGACAATGCCCACGGCCATTTCAACGGCGTTGCCGCGGGCGATGAAAGTACGAAACTCTTTAAGCATATGAATTCTTCCCTTCCCTTAGGTTATGGTATTTCAAATATTCCATACTCAAAGGCAATGAGAGAAGTTAACCGGCGCAAGTCCGGCATGCAGGTGAAAAGGCCCTAGACTGGCTTAAGGTTGATTTGAGTTGCCGCGACGGGTGGAAATATGGAGGTTTACCCCATCCAATGGGGCATGGAGGCGGGCTGTACTCACTTTAACATAAAACCGGCCTAGGGCAGTTGGCTACCCTAGGGGAGGGTAGGTTTAAGGAAGCCTTCGTCGAAGGGGAAAGGAAGCAATTGGGAGAGGCGGAAAAAGGCCTGTTGTCCTGAAAGGGTGAGGCAGAGGATGGGCAACTGGGGGGCGCCAAGCTCCAGCAAAACCTGTCTGCAAGCGCCGCAAGGTACAATGGGGAGGGGGGTATCGGCGAGGAGGAGGAGGGCCTTGGGGCGCTCTGCATGGGCAACGGCGCAAGCCAAGGCATTGCGCTCCGCGCAGAGGCTGAGGCCGAAGCTGGCGTTTTCGACGTTGCAGCCTGAAAAAATGCGCTTGCCTGTCCACACGGCAGCGCCCACCTGCAGCTTGGAATAGGGGGCATAGGCATGGGAGAGGGCCTCTTTGGCGCAAGCGGTTAATTCCTCCCAGGGGGTGTTGTGCATAGGGGGGTTATAGCAAGGCAAGGCTGTTGATGTCATGGGCCTCCGGCGCACAAATGCCGCCGGCCACCTCTTTGGGAGGCGGCGGCAACCCCTAGCCTGTCTAGAGAGGTTTCAAGTTGAAATGATTCTAAAGACCGGTTTCAATTTGACATGAAGTCGACGCGGACGAGGCTTTTGTGAAGGGAGTGCACTTAAGTGGGCCGAGCTGAACAAAAACGAGTCCAACGAAGAGAAAGTGGCAAAGTGGAACCGGTCTAGAGAGGTTTAAGGTTGAATGAAGCTGCTGAGACACACGGGGGGGGAAAGGTGGAGGGCAGGCGAGCTGGGGGCAAGGGGGTTTTGGCCGGCAGAACCTCCCTTACCCCCCCTGTCCCATGGGACAAAGTGTATTTGTTGAGCACAGCCTCCTCACCCCCGTTCCATGGGGCAAGGAGGCCTTAGTTCAACTTGGAAGCGGTCTAGGGTGTTCCTTGGCCTCTTTTTACCATTTCCCAGGCTGCGAGCACATAGCGGGTGCAGTCAACGCCGTTGATGGAAAACTGTATGGGCGGATTCTGCGGCGGCAAAACCCCTAGTTTGAAGGCATCCTCAATCAACATCGCCTGTTGCTCCGGACTGAGTTTTTCAAACGGCTTTCCGTCTACCACATCCTGATTGTAATAATAGCCGGTGTCATTGCCGATGCCCTTGGGATTTGAAGGCCCCCAAAGTTGAGTATATATCGCCTTGCTGAGATAGTCGATTCCACCATTCTGGTATTGCCACACATGCATCATTTCGTGCACCAGGGTGTTGTCCTCCAACGAACCATCGGCGCCCAGATAGGCCCATGACTTGGAAGGGATATAAATGGTGTTGCCGATGACAAAAGGACGGTCAGAGTCAAACCATTCGATGGCCCCCAGGTTGCCTTGTTTGATGACCACTTTGGAATAGTCGATGCTGTCGCCATACATGCTGCGCAAAAGCTCAATTTCTTCTGGTTTCAAAGAGCGGCCCTTGGTCTCAATACCCAAGAAACTTTGAATGGCGCTCACCGTTTCCATAAATTTGGAAATGACTTTGCCGCCTATCCAGGCCGCTGCATCGCCGAGCGCCTTGAGCGGATTTTTGAAAAAAGCGACCGCTGCTTTGATGAAAGCCTTCATCATCTTCATCGGATGCGTCAAGAGTTTCCACGCCAGCTTAAAGGGTTTTAAGAGGATTTTATAGGCCCCCAACATAACGACGTTGACAACGACTCTGGCAATCCACCCTACCACCTTCCCAAAAGTCTTTCCTATGGCCTTGGATAGCCAGTTCCCTATCTTTTCACCTAAATTTCCAAATGCCTGCTGGAGCGCCCTAAACATTCTGCTCAGAAATCGAAACATGTTGCGCAGAGCTCTGAATGCCAGGCCTATGCGCTTGAAGGCTTTTTTGATGCCCCCCCAAAGCCGCTTCCACCAGCTTTTCTTCTTGGGTTTCGCCGGCGCTTCTGTCGGCGCCGGCGCCGACATGAGCTCCGGCGCCGGCGCCAAAGCCGGCGCTTGTACTTGCGCCGGCGCTTGTATTTGTGCCGGCGCCGGCGGCTTCAGAGATTCCTTTATTCTTTCGAAGGCCTCACTCGAAAATTTGTCTATGTCCTTGGGAGATTTGAGCTGTGTCGCTTGTGGATTTGCCAGTGGAAGCGGCGTGTGGTTTTTTAGGTTCCCTGTGCCGACCCCCGTCCTCATTAACCTATTGTCCAATGAAAGTTTCATATAAACTTAACAAGCAAAATGTATTCCAATGTATTCCAAAAAACGCCACCCCCCCAAAGACCCCTCCTTCAAGGGGGGATAAAGGATAAAACATATTTAATTTTAAGGTATTATATGTGCTTTTAGCCCCCCCGAAGGAAACTTAGGGCGCTGGAAAGTAGGGAGGACAGGGTGAAAGTACGAGCTATGGCGTTCCTTTTTTGGACTCCTACCCATGCTTGCAAAAAAAACCGCTGCGGGGGAAAGGAGCGAAACCCCAGCAGCGGCGCCGTGGGGCCTACAGCTTCCCCACAGCCATATATCATCACTTCAGATTTCCGTATCCTCTTCGGCTTCCTCGCAGTCCTCCTCACAGCCCGAGGCCTTGGCTTCGTCTTCCTGTATTTCCTCACCGTCAAACTCCCATGGCGCTGCGCCCCCATGCAGCGGCGCCACAAGCGGACTTGGCCCGGGGGGCTGCGACGTCTTTGCAGAAGTCCCCCCCCTCTCTTCGGGCGAGGGGTTTGCGGGGAATATGGCCTCGGGAAGGGTTTCGTGTATGCAGCTCATCAGCTCTTTTGTCGTTGCCCCCGTGTTGCTGCTAACCAGACTTCCATCCTGAAGAGCACAGAAAGCAAGGAAGCCCTGGGACCATGTGTCTGTGTTTTTTATGCTAAGGTGATAGAGGCGGTTAGGGGACAGAGTTGGGGGGGCTTCAGAAACCGTCCAACCCTCACCCAAGTCCTGCCCCCAACTCCACGGGTTGGGACAAGACTGCCCACTGTTCTCTTCTGTTTTGGCTTCCCAAACAAGCTGACTTTCGCCTTTGGAGGTACGCGCCTCCAGAGAAATTTCTGTGCACGGGAGTTGGCTGGAAACAGCGAAGGCAAGGTTGTCCATATGAGCAACTCCCGGCGCAAGCGCCACTTCCACCTTGTTTTGAGGTTCCTTCCCTGGACAGGAAACGAGAGCCAAAAGAAGAAAGAGAACTATCAACATGTTAGGGCGCTCCTTTGCCTGCCTTTACCATTTCCCAGGCGTCAAGTACATAGGCGGTATAGTCCACACCGTTGATTTTAAATTTCTTGGGCGGATCCTCCGGCGGCAAAACCCCATCCACAACAGCGCGTTCAATCAACGCAGCTTGTTGCTCCGGACTGAGTTTTTCAAACGGCTTTCCTTCAGCCACATCCTTCTCATAATAATAGCCTGTGTGCCTTCCAAATGGATCTGAAGCCCCCCATGTTTGAGCATATACCGCCTTGGCCATGTAGTCGATTCCACCATTCTGGTATTGCCATACATGCATCATTTCATGGACCAGGGTTCCTTCATCCAACTCATAATCCGCAGGCACATAAATGGTGTTGCCTACCACAAAAGGAACCTTTGCAGCCATGCCGATAACCCCCAAGTTGCCTTCTTTTATAACCACTTGGGAATAGTCGATGCTGTCGCCATAAATGCTGCGCAATTTCTCAATTTCTTCGGGCTTCAACGAGCGGCCGGCGGTCTCAAGGCCCAAAAGCGTTTGGATGGAACTGACGCCTTTCATAAATTCAAACATCGCCTTGCTCACTATCCAGGCCGCCGCATCCTTGAGCGCCTTCAGCGGATTCTTGCAGAAGGCGATGATGGCTTTGATGGAGTCTATCGTCACTTTAACGGGGTGAGATAAAATATCCCACGCTACCTTTAGCGGCTTTAATAGGAGAAGCTCAACCCCTCGCGTTAGCCCCGTAATGGCTACCCTGACAATCCACCCCACTACCTTTCCAAAAGTCTTCCCTATGCCCTTTGACACCCAATTCCCTACTTTTTCACCCAGCGTGTTGAGGAACTTCTTCACCGCAGTGAAGGCCTTCTTGACGCCGCTGAAAGCCTTTTTGACGCCCCCCCAAAGCCGCTTCCACCAGCTCTTCTTCTTTTTCTTCGGCGGCGGCGGCTCCGGCTCCGGCGCCGCCGGCTTGAGAGATTCCTTGAGAGTTTTGAGTACCTCACTCGAAAATTTGTCGACGTTATGTGTGGATTTGAGCTGTGTTGAGGGTGAATTTGCCAGTGGTGTCGGCGTGTTGTTTTTGAGGTATGCCCCGCCTGCACCTGTCCCCGTTAACCTGGTATAGAATGAAAGTTTCATGTAAGCTTAATAAGCAAAATGTGTTCCAAAAAATTCCACTGGAAAATCCACTGCCCTTCAGGTGGGGAAATGGAGGACAAAGGCGATGGAATTCCAAGGTTTTTGGAGAGGCCTTGTTCCCCTCAGCGGACTTGGGGTTTTGGACGGCCATGCCCAGAGGCTGGCCATGGCGTCCCAATTTTGGACGCCAAACAGAGCATTCCAAGCAAAAAAAACCGCTGCGGGGAAGGAGCAAAAACCCCAGCAGCGGGGCCATGGGTAGCAACACATCCCCACAGCCATTTCAATGCTTTCAGTCTTCAGTCTTCTCTTCAGCTTCCTCGCAGTCCTCCTCACATTCCAAAGCTTCGTTTTCTTCTGCTATAGGCGCTTCCCAGGCCCTAGGCTCTATGGGTATTGCAAAAAGCGGACTTGGCCCCAAAGGCGCCGACGCATGTGCAGGCGTCTCCACCTCTTCAGGAGTCTCTTCGGTTTCTTGGGGCGGCTCCTCAGTGAATGTCTCCTCCGGAAGGTTTTCGTGTATGCAGCCCATCAGCTCTTTGCTCAGCTCCTCATAGTGATCGCTGACCAGGCGTCCATTCTGAAAAGCGCAAAAGGCCAGGAAACCTTGAGAGCCCCCTGCGTTTTTTATGCGTAAATAATAAAGGCGGTTAGGGGACAGAGGCGGGGGGACTCCAGAGACAGCCCACCCCTCCTTGTCTAAGCCCTCCCCCCACCTCCAAGGGTTTGGACAAAACTCTCCTTTGTCGTTTCTCGTTTGAGCCTCCCAAACCTGTTGCTCTTCGTTTCTGGGCGTGCGCAGCTTCAGCGAAATTTCTGTGCACAGGGCTTTGCTGTCAATGGCGAAGGCCAGGTTGTCCATGTCATAGGCCTCCAGTGCAAGCCTTAACTCCACATATTGGGGGGGCGGGTCAGGATCGCACTTTGAGTAGGCCACAATCAGCAAACAAATCAAAATGAGAACGGTCATCGACGGCCTTCCTTCCTCTCTCCTTATCATTTCCCAGGCCCAAGCACATGCGGGCTGCGGCCCATGCTGTTGACTGTATACTCTTGTGGTAATTCTGTCATTCACCTGTGTCCTTTGTCAACCCCCTTGCCCGGCAGCGGCAAGTTGGCATAGCAGGGCAAACGCAGATACCAGCACGAGTTGACAGAGTTTGCGCTTTGTTTGTTGACAGGCCTCATGCTGTCGCCGACATTGGATGACGCCTTTTCCCGCACCGTTTTTCCTGCTCCGGAATGCCTATGCCCAAACTTCAATTGCTGCCCTGCCTGCTCTCCTGCTGCCTGTGCCTCTGCGCTGCGGCTGCACCCCCCCAGGAGCAACTCTCTTCCCCTAAACTCGCACAGGTGGAACCCCTCTATGCTTTTGTCCATACCTTGGAAAAGGCTGCCGGCTATTTGGGCGTCGCCGAGGCCATGGAGAAAACAGGACTGCAACTGCTGCTTTTGCCCGCTACCCAAACCGCATGGAAACAAAAAGGCCTCGCCTTGGACAAAGCTTTCTTCCTGCATACAACGCCCGCCGCCTTGGCTTGTATGGGCGTCGCCGACGGCAAGGCCGTCGCTGCCGCTGTCAACGCCTTGCCCGGTGAGGCCAAAGCCCTACAGAAGGGCGTACTCCATTACCGCTCCGTCTCTACGGGGCCGCAACGCCCCTTCCTCCTCTTTTGGAATGCCTCCCTCCTCTGTATACGCCCCTACCGTACCCCGGTAGCCCCCCCTGCCTCAACGGAGACGCCCCCCTCCTCTAAACCCCCCGCTGTCCCTCTTAAAGAGCTTGAAGAAACCCTGGCCCAGGCCCAGGCCCTCTCTAAAACCATCGCCGCACAAACTTGGCCCGTCCTCAAGGCCTCCGATATGCACCTCCAAATGGAGCCCGTCTCCGCTAAACAACTCAAACTGCACCTCCCCTCGGCCCATATACCCTGGAAAATAAATGCCGCTAAAACGGATAAAACCCCCCTGGCCTCGGTTTCGGCTGACAGCGGAATACTCTTGAAGCTGCACGGCATCCCTGCTTCAGAAGTGTTGAAGCATATGGACTTTATTGCCGCCCTAAGCCCCAGGGGCGATGCGTTGCTGGCCCCCAAACAAGCCTGGTTCGCGCGCCTTTCACCGCTGCTGGCCGATACCTTCCTCGCCAAAATCGACTACCCCGAAGGGCGCAACTCGGAGCGCTTCTTGTTGGTGGCCAAAATCAACCCCGGCAGCGAAGCGGAGCTGGACACGTGGCTGGCCCAAATGCCCAAAGACGAGGCCGCCGGCGCTGCGCTGCCCACCCGGCGGGGTCCGCTGACGCTTGCGAGAAAGGGCTCCTGGGTTTTTGCCGCCACCCGCGAGGAATGGGCCCTCTCCCAAATAGAGCAACTCGAAAAGGCCAAGGCCGAGGCGGCGCCGCATGTCTCTGCCCTGGCTTTCCCCAACACCCTCGGGGCCGTCTTTCAGGGCGAAACCTTTATCAGCACGGCCCTCGGGCTTAGCCCCAGGCAAACACGTATGCTGATGTTTAACCTCCCACTCAAAAACCTCGTGGGCGCCCTGGGCCCCCTCAAGGCCACAGCCCAGCTGGCGGGCAATTCGACGGAGCTTTGGGTGGAGCTTTCTTTGGCGGACTAGGGGGGCGGACTAAGGGAGGGGTTTTAGCGCCCCAAACGGTGGAGGCGTTGGCGGTGGGTACTCTTGTCGAGTTTAACAAACAGAATGCCACGAAAGGCCATCAGCAGGTGCAGGCAAGCCCCTAGGAGGACAGCCATGACATAAAAGGGGAGGGGGCTCCACTTTATGAAATACCAGATGCCGACGCCGCAAAGCACATTGGGCAAAAGCCAGGCGAGCCAGTTTTCCTGCATAAACCTAAAACTTTGCCCTACGGTTTCTAAGCTGCCGTGGGTATTTTTAACATAGAGGGTTTCGGGTACGGCATTAAAGGCGACGAGGCAGAGGATTTGGATTCCAAGGTAGAGGGCGGGCCATTGGGGGTGTTGGGAGAGGAGGAGTTGGAGCAGCAAACGCGCTACCCAGAGGATGAAGAGGAAATTCATAATGGCCCAGAAATAGCGCCCTAGGCTGGCCTTCCACTCTTTGAGTGAAGTTTTGCTGCCCTCCACAATTTGGCACATAAAATAGAGGTAGGTACTCAACAGCGCATCCATAGCGAGCATCCACAGGATGTTGCCCACCCATTGGAGGGGAGCCAGGACGACGCCCAAAAAACTGGCCAGCAGCAGCAGGGCCACGGGCAGGAGGAAAGTCCATACGTTTTTGAGGGCGCCCGCAAGTGCCTCCAGGAAGGACGCCTTATAGAGGTTGAGATAGGCAAGCAGGGCGCGCATGTTGTGTTTCTAGCGCAAGGAGGGCATTTTGTGCCAATTTCATTTTATGTTACGGTTTTCCATTTTACACACACGTCTGGCCTGGGTGGTTTTAGCCTTATTCCCTATATGGGCTTGGGGCCAGGGGGGTGCAGGGGGGTGGCTGCTGTCCCCCCCCGGCGGGGCCACAGGGCAGCGGGCCATGTCCGGAGCGGCGCTGGTAGCCGCTAAGGGGGCCTTAGCGCTGGGGGGAAACCCTGCGGAGGTTGCCTCGTTGCGGGGGCTTGCCTTGTTTGCCTCTGGGGACTTTTCCTTGTCCACGGAGAAGACGCGTTGGGGCACGCAAACGCGTTTTTTAGCGCGGCCCCAATTGTCCGTGGCCTGGCGTTTGCCGGAGGGTTTTGCAGTAGGTTTCGCCTATGGCCGCGGCGAGCTGTTGGCGCGCGACACGGACGCCGAGGAAGCCCCCTCACGGCACATAGCGCTGCACCGGCTGCTTTTGAACGCCGCATGGGAGGTGACGCCGGGGTTTCGCCTGGGGGTAGAGTTACAATTGGCCACGACGGAGAATGCCTCCTGGGCCCTGGAGGGGGGAGGGGACTCTTGGAGAGGGGGGAGGTGGGCGGGAGCCACGCGCGCGGGCTTTTCCGTGGACATTATACCCAAGCAATGGACGCTGGCCCTGGTATGGGAAGAAGGCCTCTCCTTAGCTTCGCGTGGGGGGGTATTGGCGAGGCTAAAGACGCCGCACTCGGTGGCCTTGGCCACCTGGGTAGGGAGTATAGGGGCCTGGGAGTTTGAGGTGGACTTGGTTTATGGCTGGCAGCGTACATGGGCGGAGGCGGGGGGCAGTCTACAAGCCTATGAAGACACCTGGGGGCTACGTACCGGCCTAGGCCTATGGCTAACCCCGGTTATACAGCTAAGGGCGGGTGGAGCGGTATGGGTGCACACTCAGCCTCGGCGGGCCTCATGGCTACAGCCCATGGATGTGTGGAGCAGCAGTTTGAGTGTGGGGGCCCTGTGGCGCTATGGCCCCCTGCGTGTGGAGGCAGCCTGGCAGATGGTGGGGGGATTTGAGTCCTCCGAAGCTGCGCAGTTGGAGGCGAGGCAGCGTCTTTCGCATGTGTTAAGTTTAGGGGCGGGATGGAGCTTTGACTGAGGGGATTCAAGCTTTGTTGAACTTTAAGGCGAGAGGACTTGTCAACGGTGGGCGAGCGCATTAGCTTGTTTTTTTATGTTTGAAAAAGTTTTGGTTGCCAACCGTGGGGAGATAGCCTGCCGCATTATACGTGCGGCCCGCTCTCTGGGCATAAAAACCGTAGCCATCTATTCAGAGGCGGACAAGGGGATGCCTTTTATGGAGGCGGCGGATGAGGCATGGCCCTTGGGGGGCGCCTTAGCGAAGGACAGCTATTTAAACCGAGCGGCCATATTAGAAGCGGCGAGGGCAACGAAGGCGCAAGCGATACACCCGGGCTATGGTTTTTTAGCGGAGGATGCGGCGTTTGCGCATGCGGTTTCCGAAGCGGGGTTTAAGTTTATAGGCCCCAGTGTGGACACCATGTTGCGCATACACGACAAGAGTGCCGCGCGTTTGTTGGTGAAGGAGGCGGGGGTGCCTGTTGTCCCCGGCTCCAACGGCCAGGTAGCGGACATAGAAGGGGCCTGTGCCACAGCCGCCGAGTTGGGCTACCCCGTATTATGCAAAGCGGCGGGGGGTGGAGGGGGCATAGGGATGGCTTCAGCGGGGAACGAGTCCGAGTTGCGGCGTGCATTTGTTTCTTGTCAGCAGCGCAGCCAAGCGGCGTTTGGCAACCCGGGGGTTTATTTGGAGCGTTTTTTTGAAACGCCGAGGCATGTGGAGGTGCAGTTATTGGGGGACGGGCAGGGGCGTTGCATACATTTGGGGGAGCGCGAGTGTTCCATACAGCGGCGCCACCAAAAAATTATTGAGGAAGCGGGCTCTCCTTTGTTTGAGAATGGGGCGCGAGCGAAGTTGCGCCAGGCCATGTTGGATGCGGCCTTGGAAGTAGCGTCCATCTTCAACTATTCCAACGCGGGGACAGCCGAGTTTTTGGTATCAGGGGAGGAGTTTTATTTTATTGAGTTTAACGCGAGGCTACAGGTGGAGCACCCGGTAACAGAGTTAAGCACAGGGGTGGACTTGGTAGCGGCGCAATTCCAAATAGCCGCGGGCATGCCTTTGTTGTTGAAGCAAAGCGACATTATCAGCCATGGCCATGCGATAGAGTTTCGTCTTTGTGCGGAGGATCCGGTGAAGTTTTTGCCTTCGCCGGGGGAGATTCAGCATTTGGAGTTTCCGTCCTACATACGAGTGGACTCCGGCTATGTACAAGGCAGCCGTGTGACGCCCTACTATGACTCTTTGCTTGCCAAGCTGATTGTGCATGCCCCGACGCGCGCCTTGGCCCTGGAGAAAGCCAGGCGGGCCCTGCGCGAGTGTCGCATAGAAGGGATAAAGAGCAACCTACCCCTGCACCGACAGATTTTAGAAGACGCGGATTTTCAAGCGGGGCGTTTGACGACGCGCTTCCTTGATGGTTTTTCGAAAAAAGCAGCCGTCCAGGCGAAGCCTTTGAAGGAGATGGGTTTATGATAGAAGTTGCCGCGCACATTACAGGGACTGTGTGGAAGATTCAGTGTTCAGTAGGCCAACCTATAGCCGAGGGTGAAGTTTTAATTATTTTAGAGTCGATGAAGATGGAAATGCCCTTGGAATCACCCGAAGCGGGCGTTATAGGTGAAATTCGTTGTCGCGAATCTCAACCCGTAAACGAGGGCGATGTTCTAATCGTCTTGAAGACATGACACAAAGCCGTTTGTTATTTGAAGATTTGGGGGAAGGGGTTTGCCAGTTGACGCTGTCGAACCTTCGGCAGCGCAATGCATTGACAGCTTCGTTGTTGGAGGAGCTGATAAAAGTATTTTCAGGTTTCAAGGAGGTGAGGGCGTGGTTGTTGCGCGGGGAGGGGAGGCAGTCCTTTTCAGCGGGCTACAACATAGAAAGCTTGAAATACTATGAGGTGCAGGAGCGTTTACCGGACGAGTTGGTGGACGAGGCTTTGTGCGCCATAGAAGCGCACCCGGCGCCGAGCATTGCCCTCATACACGGTTTTGCCTATGGTGCGGGGCTTGAGTTGGCGACGGCATGCGACTTTAGGATTGCGGACATTTCGGGGATATTTTGCATGCCGCCGACGCGTCTAGGTTTGGTATACCCCATATGGGGGATACGCCGCATGGCGGACTTGGTGGGTTTAGGGAGGGCGCGTTGGATGTTTTTAACAGGGGAAAAAGTGTTAGCGCCGCAGGCATTGGAGTGGGGTTTGCTGAACGGGCTTTCGGAGACTCCTGAGGGGGCCGAGGCCCAGGCCAAGGGTGTTTGCAGGCAGTTGGCGGTGGGGGCGCCTTTGGCGATTTCGGGGATGAGGGAGAACATGCGGGTTTATTCAACGGGGCAACAGACAGACGCTGCAAGGCTGAAGCAGCTGCGTGAAGGGCGCCGTTTGGCCTACAACAGCCAAGACACGAAAGAAGGCCGTGCTGCCTTTTTGGAGAAGAGGCCGCCTCAGTTTAAGGGTTGCTAAGTGTCTCCGAAGAGTTGATGCATTTGCACGCCGAGGGCCGTCGCAATTTTATAAAGTGAAGAGATGGAGGCGGAGCTTTCTGCGCGCTCTATTTGGGAGAGCAAGGAGACCGACAAACCTGTGCGGCGGGCCAGTTGTTTGAGGGTGAGGCCTTGGCGGACTCTGCTTTCGCGGATGAAGCGCCCGATGAATTGGTGCAACTCTGCTTCAGGGTTGCGTTTCATGCCTTTGGTTTCGAGCACGCGGCGCACGGTTTCCAAGAAGCTGCCGGGCTCAATGGGTTTTTTGACATAGTCGGCAGCGGAGGCCTTGAGGCTGGCAATGGCCGTATCCACATTGGGATAGGCCGTAGCGACGATAATGGCAATATCCGAATCCATTTCGCGGATGTGTTTGAGGACTTCAACGCCATCCATTTTGGGCATCATCATATCGAGGATGACCATATGGTATTCAGCGGATTTAAGTTGTTGCACCGTGAGGGTTGAGTCCGTGAGGATATCGGCCAAATAGCCCTCTTGAGCAAGCAGGTGTTTGATATAGTCGGCGTTGTCTTCTTTGTCGTCGACAACCAGGATGCGGATATACACAACGGGCTCCTCTATGTCCCCTACAGTGAAAAATGGTTTCGTGCCTTAGCGGTTCCAGCAGCTATCGAGTGGTGCAGATTTCTGAAATCTTCTGATTAAAGGTGTTTTCCCGGGCATAATAATCCCTCAAAATTTTGCAGGCATCTTCTTTTCGCGTGCGGCTATGAGGCTCTTTGTCTTTCATAGAGAGATAGGTTTCAAACTCTCTGGGATAACGTGTTGTCGCAGGCGTATCTTTCATATTTGAAAGGATGAGGCTTGTTCTTGCGCGCTCATAAACGCACCGCGCCAGCTCACAGGACACCAGTTTTTTGTGCCGAGCGGACCAAGCGGCGATTTTGGAGGCGGTGGAAACCTCGCGGTCGGCTTGTTTTTGAAGTTCATCCACTTCATCCCAGAAGGAGATCCAAAACCTGTCCTCCGCATCGTCAATGAGCAAGGAAGGGGTTTCAGGGTCTGCATTTTTTTCAGGTGTGGCTTCGGTGATTTTGTTGGCGCGGGATGTTTTTTTGGTGGGGGCGCGTGTGGCTGCAGGCATAACGGCTGCGGACGTTGTTGCAACGGTTGTAGATTCTGTTACCGCAGGGGAGGGGTGGGTTGTGTTGCGAGGGGGGGTTATAGAGGGGTTAGGAGCGAGGAGTTCCGTTGCCGTAGGGGCAGCGGGTTTATGGGCCGGTTTTCCACCTGGTTTTTCCAATGCTTTATTCAGTTTAGAGGAGGGGTTGGGGTCCTGGGTTTTAGCAGAGGGTTGGAGGGCGTCTTTGAGGTGGGAGGTTTCGGTTTTTTCGGTGCTAGGGGGAGGGGGGTCGGCCAGGGGTTCAGAAGGTTTCTCATTGGAGGGGGGTGGGAGAGGTATATCAGGGGCAGTGGCCGGTGGGGGTGGTTGGTTTTGGGGAGGGGGCTGCAAATGGGGGGGCAGCGGGAGGTATTGATGGGCGAAAGCGTTGAGGGCAAGCCAAGGGGACTCATGGAGGGCGCCTATTTTCCAATAGAAATAGGAGAGGCCCGCCGCGACGATGAAGAAGGAGAGGATGAGGCCTATGCCGAAGGGGAGGAATTTGGAGGGGGTTTTGGGTTGAGGTTTTTTGGAGGGGGAAGGGGTGTGAGGGGATATTTTTTGAGCAAGCGGGGGGGAGGGCAAGAAGAACTGGAGCTCTTGTTTGCCGAGGGTGAGGACGTCGCCGTTTTCGAGGGGGAGTTGTTGATAGGGCTCGCCGTTGACGAGGACGGGGTGTTGGGGGTTAAGGGCGAGGTACCAGTTGTTGTTTTCGTCGCGTTCGACGCGGCAATGGAGGGGTGCGACGGAGTTATGGTTGAGGACGAGCTCGTTGATTTGGGAGCGGCCCAAGGAGAATTCGTTTCTGGAGCAGAGGAATTCGCGGCCGCGCAAGTCGAGGTTAAGGGCGACGAGGCGAGGGGACTCGTCTTCAGACAATTCGACGAATTCCGGCAGGCGTATGGTAGGGCGTTCAACGGGGGGCAAGTCGAAGGTTTTAGCTGGGGGAGGGGAGGGGCGTTCCTTAGGGGTAGGGGACAAGTCCAGGGTATCGACGGAGGAGATGGAGGCGACGACGTCGGTGACAGGGAGGGGAGCGACGTCATGGACATATTCGTCGAGCTCTGTGCCTTGGACAGGGGGTGGAGGAGGGGCAGCTTCAGAGGGGTATTCGAGTTCGTCATCGGCGTCGAAGTTGGGCTCGGTATTTTTTTCAGGGAAGAAGGAGGAGAAGGGGATAACGTTGTCGTTGGGGTGCCGAAGGGCAGGGGAGGGGAGGGGAGGGGTAGGCGAGAGGGGGGGCACGGTCCCATCGAGGACAATGTCATAGTCGCCGATGACGATGGTATCGCCCTTATGGATGACGGCCTGGCCTTGGACGCGCTGTCCATTGACGAGGATGCCGTTGTGGCTTCTCAAGTCTTCGATGAAGATTTGAGTGCTGTGGCGGAACAAGCGGGCGTGGTTTCGAGAGACATTGCGCTCGGTCAACTGGATGGTATTGCTTTCTCCGCGGCCGATGGTAATTTCGTTACGTTGAAAGGGGACGAGTTTTTTTCGACCTTCGTCGTCTTGGATAAGGAGCTTCAACACGAGACAAACCTGGGTTGTTGATTTGGGACGTTACCTTTGCTGCCGAGTTTTTGCTTAAGCTTTGAAGCCAGGGGCATAGCATAACCTAACACAGATGGAGCACCTAGGAGAGAGTGGTGGTGGTCAAAAATTTTTATCCTTCAAGTCCTAGGGTCCTCCATAGGCAGCGGGCAGTGGGGTATTTTAAGCTCAAGGGTCTATTCCTAGGGGAGGGGAGGGCATTTGGCATATACTGAAGAGAAGGGGGCTAGAGGGCTGTGTGGGGGGGGCATATGGGGTTGAGCATTTTGTTATGGGGGGGGAGGCTGGCCAGCAAAGGCGATGGGGCGGGTATTTTGAAGCGCTCCAACAGAAGCTCCGCAGGCACAGCATTGCCCTCTTGCCACAGGGTTTTGAGCCAAGCGCCGGCTTCGGGCCTGTGCCACCAGGTTTCTCCGAAGCGTTGCGAGAGGTATTCCCACATATGCTCTGCCAAGAGGGCAGAGCGCAGTTTGTCCGTCGTTGCAAAAAATGCTTCGCTGTCGACTCTCCAGCGTATTTCCTCGGCCTGAAGCGGTTGGGTACACAACACTTCGGCCTGAATGGCCACATGGTTTTTGGAAGCCGTTTCCGGGGCTAAAGTGCTGCTGGCCTGTTGGGAGAGGAAGAGGGCGGCTGTTTTGCGGAACTCAAATTCTGCCTGTGCAAGGAAGGCCTGCTCCCAAGCTTTTGCGGTGGACTCGGGCACAGCCTGCTCTTCGAGCCAGGTTTTGTTTTGAGCCAATTTTACAAACAACAGGGCGGCGGCATGGGACATAATGGGGGGTCCCAGGTGTCTGCAGGCCCACTGGTTGGGGGCGACATAAGTCCACGAGAGGGCGCGGGCCATTTCCCCCAGCAGTTGTTGGAGGGAGTGGGGCCCTTGCGCCGGTGTAAAGGAAAGCCGGCTGGCCTCAAGGCCGCCGTTAAGGGCCAGGGGCAGGGGGGGATAAATTTGTGTTATGCCCACATGGCGTATGAGTTGAGGTGTAGGCCACAAGCCCAGTCTTTCAAACACGGCGTCTGCCAGAGCGGCCTGTTGGGCTGAGGGGAAATGGTGGTGGGCGTCGCGGGGTTTGGCTTGGAAGAAGAAGGGCAAGTCCGCCCGGCTTGCCTTGTGCATGTTGCCCTGTTGGGCCGCCATGTTTTGCACCTGTGCACACCACTGGGCCTGTGTGGTGTCCAAGCGTGCTTGCACCCTCAAGGAGAGCTCCCCCAAGTCCACCTCTCTGAACAATTGGGTGGCGAAGGTTTCGTCCACGCCGAGGGATTGCAAGGCCTCGGTGGTTTTTTGTTGTCGGGTTTGAAGGGCCAAGTCCAAAGGGGTTGCGGCCTGCAGGGAGTCCAGCCAAAGGTTTTTTCGGTGGGCAGCATTTTTTTCATGGGCCAAGAGGCGCCCCAACTCATGCCAAGGAAAGTCCTTGGCCTCATACATGACGGTAAGGGTATTTTCCAGGCGGGCCACAGCGTTGTTGGGCTCACGCAGTTTATGGGCCAGCAACTCTCCGAGGACGAGGGCCTGGAGTTTTTGCAGTGTACAAGCTTGAGCGCTGGACTCGGGCCTGGGCAGGTTTTGCATTTGCCTCCATGTGGACTCTGAGAAGAGCGTCTCAAAGGGCGCATAGGCAGCGTCCAAGGCCAAGGGTTTGCCCAAAGTCCAATGTTGCCAAAGCAGGGTATTTTGGGTTTTGACGAAGGCGGAGGCTTCTTCTTCCCAGCGTTGAAGGGGAGGGGGGTTAGCCAACTCCGAGGGGGGGTAGCCGGGGGGTTGTCTAAGGCAGGCGAGGGGGCTAAGGGCGAGGCAGAGGCTAAGGAGGTGGGCGGCGCGGGGGGGTAGGCGACAAAATATTGGGCACATACGCGAAGGGGTATAAGCTTTTTGACAGCATGCCTACACAGAAGCAATGGGAATCTGCCCGCAAGCGCCAAGCCATGTATGCCGCGCTTCGCTCATTTTTCACCTCCCAGGGTTATTGGGAGGTAGAGACGCCGTGCATGGTGGCATTCCCCAGCATGGAGTTGCACGTGGAAGCTTTTGAGGTTGGTTTGTGCAGCCAGGGGGGGGGGCGTGGGCCGCAGAAACTCTACCTGCACGGGAGTCCGGAATATGCCATGAAGCGGCTTTTGGCGGACGGCAGTGGGCCCTTGTTTCAGATAGGCAAAGTATTCAGGAATGAAATGTTGTCGTCCTTGCACAACCCTGAATTCAGCATGCTGGAGTTTTACCGTCCGCACACGGACTATGGGGCCATTATGGAGGACACGGAAGGTGCATTGGCGGCGGTGGAGCGAGCGGTTTTGCGGGGGAGCGGTTTTTTTTCCCAGTTACCCTATGAGCGGCTAACGCTAAGGGAAGTATTTCTAAGGGAAACAAGCATAGACTTATGGGACTACATAGGTACTCAAGGGGAATATTATAACGGAAAGGGGCTAAGGGAAGCGGCCAAGCGCGCGGGGGTTTATGTTGGCAACTCCGAGGAATTTGAGGACGTCTTTTTCCAAATTTTTCTAGAGCGTATTGAGGGGCAATTGGGGAGGCAGCGGCCCACTTTCCTTTTGGAATACCCTGCGTGCATGGCCTCGTTGGCGAGGCTGAAGCCCGGCGAAGCGCGTGTAGCGGAGCGCGTGGAACTCTATGCCCGCGGTGTGGAGTTGGCCAATGGTTTTTCGGAACTCAACGACGCCATAGAGCAGCGTCGCCGTTTGGAGGCGGAGCGGTGCAAGCGCAAAAGCCTTGGGCGGGCGGCCTATGGGGTGGACGAGCGTTTTTTGCAGGCCTTGCCGAGGATGCCGGCGGCTTCGGGCATAGCGATTGGGCTTGACCGAGTGTTGATGTTGCTGTTGGGTGCGAAGTCCATTGCTGAAGTTTTGTTGTTTCCCGTTGAGGAGTATTTTGGATGGAGTTAACGGTAACGCTTTTGAGGGGCATTCCTGCGGCCTTGCTGACGGGTGTTTATTCGACGTTGATTCTACTCGTTTCGGCGACAAGGGGCTGCAAGGCGGCGGACCCGTTGGTATTTGCTTGGAGTCGATGGGTGTTGTGGTGTGCGGGGCTGGAGACGATGGCCAAGGGGCTTGAGCATATGCCTTCAAGGGGTTTTGTTTTGGTAGCCAACCACCAGTCCTATTTTGATCCGATGATTTTATTCCGTTATATTCAACAGCACATGCGTTATTTGGCGAAGTGGGAGTTGAGCAGAATTCCCATTTTTGGCCAAGCCATGGTGTGGAGCGGCAACATTTGTGTACGCCGCGACAAAAAGTCCGACCAGGGTGTGATTGAAGAAGCGGCCAAACGGATTCACGCGGGCACCAACATTGGATTTTTTGCAGAAGGCTCCCGCTCCGTAGACGGGAAGCTGAAGCCTTTCAAGAAGGGGGCGGCCCGTGTCGCCATAGCGGCCCAAGTCCCCATTTTGCCGGTAGCGATGGCGGGCGTCCGGGAAGCTTGGCCCCGCGACAAATTGCGTATACGCAAAGCCAAGGCGACATTGGTGATGGGAGAGCCCATTTCCACGGAGGGCTTGACGTCGGAGGACGTAGACGCCTTGACGGCGCGTGTGCAAGCAGCGGTAGCGCAACTTTTAAGAGAGGGGGAAGTTTTATTGAAGGAGTGGGAGCAGAAAAAGTGAAAAAATGTTTTTTTGCCCTCCCGGGCGGGGTTTTCTTGGGCCTGCGGCCCGGCTGTTTCTAAAACGGTTTTTTTGCCCTCCCGGGGGGGGTTATTGGTGCTGGGCCTGCGGCCCGGCCGTTTTCCGCTGCGCGGCGGCAGTAGGTTTCGCCTACCGGCGAGTCACTTTTTTGTGTGACAAAAAAGTAACCAAAAAAACACCCTCCGGGG
>WQYA01000037.1 GCA_009781495.1 Cystobacterineae bacterium | reverse complement strand
TACGCTGTGGCTGGTAGGCACAAGGGGCGAAGTAGCCGCCGTCCGCGTCAACAGCAATGGCCTCCACCGTACAGCCCAGTGGCCTAAACATTTGCATGACAATTGCAACTCCGCAAATGCCAATGTCGGCGCCGGCCGCACCCCCGAGGAAAGGGCCAATAACTTGGGGGCTTGTTTGCAATAAGGGGCCGGGGAGACGCCATGGGGGGGGGTTGCCCTATACAGGGCCCCCTCCCCATGCTATATTAGAGGAAGGTGCCCTATGGAATTTGCACAACAGGCAATACCCCTTGGAAAAATTAAGAGTTTTGGGCTTTTGGGGCCCAAATATGAGGTAGGGCGGCCCTTGCGTCAGTTGGAGGACGGCGACTGGCTGGTGGAAATAACCGTGGTAGAAACAGGGGAAAAAGCCGAATACCGCCTGACGCGCCTGGTGGCGGACCCGGAGGCGCGCTAGTGTATGCCGTAGCCTTTGACTTGGTGGTGGCGGAAACGGAAAAGCACCACCCTAAGGGCGTCGCCCAGGCCTATGCCGAGGTGGGCGCCGTCCTTGCGGAGCACGGCTTTAGGCGTGTACAGGGCAGCCTCTATATAACCGACGACGAGGACATGGCCAAACTCTTCCTGGCCATTTGGGCCCTGCGCGCGCGCCCATGGTTTCCCAACTCCCTCAGGGACATACGCGCCTTCCGCGTGGAGCAATGGTCCGACTTTACGCCGGTGGTGAAGTTGCCGCCATAAGAGTTAACAGCCATGGCCTGCACCTTGGGGGTGCTGCGGCAAAGGCAGGGGGGTTGCTTTTTGTCTGCCTGCGGGTTAGGCTCCACTGGGAGAGGCCTCTCGTGCGTATATATATGGACAATTGCTGTTATAACCGTCCGTTTGACGACCAGGTTTCCGTGCTTATTCGCCTGGAAACCGACGCGAAGCTGCACCTACAGCAACTCATATATTCCGGAGAGTTGGAGTTATGCTGGTCCTTCGTTTTGGACTATGAGAATGCCGCCAACCCCTTTGAGGAAGTGCGCAACCGCATTCAAGCGTGGAAAGCCCTTGCGGTGGTTGACTGTGCCCTCTCGGAGGGCATTTCCGAGAAAGCCGAGCAACTTATGGGGCTTGGCTTGCGCCAAATGGACGCTGCGCACGTTGCGTGCGCCATTTCCATGGGGGCTGCGTATTTTTTGACGACGGACAAAAAATTGTTGTCCAAGTCCATTGAGGACATTTCTATTTTAAACCCTATTGACTTTATAAGGAGGCGCCATGCGTAGCAACACACTCATAAAAGACGAAGGAATGCGAGTGCTTGCTGAGAAGCTGGGGCTTGTGGACGCGGAGCGTTTCATTGTCCTTTTGCGCAGGGAGCCTTTTGACTATACCGAGTGGCGTCGCCACCTCTACCCGGGGCTTTCCCTGGAAGCCTTCCTGAAAAAAGCGGATGAATTCCGAAGCCTAAGCGCCGCGCCCACGTCGGCCTAAACGGCAACTGGGGGGTGCTGCGGCTAAGGCCTCTACCCTCTAAGGGGGGCGGCCCAGGGCGTTTGCAACCTCAAACTGGGCAATGAGGGGCACATGGTCCGAGAGTCCATGGAAGGGGCTGTCCACGTCCCCAAAGCGGCGCGTATCCGCCATATTTTTCCACACAATTCCCCCCGAGGAAAAAATATGGTCCAAATGCAGCCGAAGGTTCATAAACCCGGCCGTGGCAAAGTCCGCTTCCTGCTTCAGCAAGGCCCTCACATCCGCCAAGCGTCCCTGGGCCACCAGCATTTCATAGACGGGCGAGTGTGGCCAAGCGTTGAAGTCTCCGCAGACGACGAAGGGGGTTTGGCCTTGGGTAGCCTCTATATAATTGAGGAGGCGTCGGGCCTCCAAAATTTGGTTTTGGCCGAAGCCCATTTTTTGTTTGGAAAGCCAATAGCCCTTCGTCAAAGGCGAGGGCAAACTCAAATGGGTATTATAAACGTGCAGTTTTTTATGGGTTTTCACTTCTTCCAGCAAAAGGTGGGCGCAAATGCGGGTTTGTTTGAGGCGTCCCAAGAGGGGTTGAAGGGGGCTATTCCGTGTTAAAACATGGGGTTGTATGCTTTCATTCAGGACGCGCAAGCTGGCGTTATCTATAAAAATAGCCAACCCCGTCGTATAAAATATAAACTTTTTAAACCGGTAGGCATGTGCAGGGAAATAATAGCCCTCATAGGGGAAGGGCAGGCCTTTGTCCTCAAAAGCGGTTTCCCATGCGTCCCTAAACGTGTCCATTTGGGCTTTACCTGGGGAAAGCGTCCTCAAGGCCCGCAGGGATTTGAATTCCATCTCCTGGAGGCAGACAATGTCCGGCAAGGGTTGGAGGTTGGACAGGGCCGCAGCAATGTCTCTTTGCGGTTTTTTTCCACTCCACATTCCTTTGGAGTCGTTGCTAAAATAATGAATGTTATAGCTGAGTATCCTCATGGGCAAACCCAGGCCTATGGAAAAGCCTGCCCCTGGCGCCAAGTCCTTTTTTAAAACAAGCCGGCTTTCGTTTATTTTGTCGGCTTCTCACAATCCGTTTTGCACGTCTCCACGGCTTTTTTGCATCCAGGCGCACAATGCGGATGGTCTGCCTTCTTCAACTGCTCCTTGCAAACCCTTATGCAGGGGGCTTGGACTTCGCTGCAACGTTTTTTACATTCATACACACGGCTTCCTTGCGCCGAGGCCAAGCCTGCCCATACCATGCCTACATAAATGAGTTCTCTTCGCATCTTCCTGTCCAACCCTGTCTACGGTTAAGCCCTCTCTTGCTTCCCTTCGGCATCGCTTTGCCTCAAAGCAACTCAAAACCATGCCACAAGCCAACACTTCATCATGTCTTCAAGGGCAGAGCAAGTCCGTGTGTCCCAGGGAGGGGGGGCCTAAGCGTCATTGCTGTCCACCAAGCCCAAAATGGCTTCGGGGCTATGGGCTGTCAGCAGGGCCTTTCTGAAGGAGGCGTTGCGAAACAGGCGGGAAATGCGGGCCAAGGCTTTGAGGTGGGAGGCGGGCGTGCTGAGTGGAGAAACCAAGGCGAAGAAGAGGTGGCTGGGTTTTTTGTCAAAGGCGTCAAACTCGATGCCTTGTTGGCTGATGCCCAGACAGCCCACCAAAGTGCCGAGCTTCGGCAATTTCCCATGGGGAATGGCCACCCCTTCCCCCAAGCCTGTGGAGCCCAGTTTTTCGCGTGCTTCGAGGGTTTGAAAAAAGTCATTTGCAGAAATATTTGGGTGCGCACATGACAGCATTTGAGCGAGCTCTCTGAGCAGAGCCTGTTTGTTTTGGGCTTGAAGGTGGAGGCAAATGGCTTTGGTGGAGAGCAACTCAAGAATGCGCATGTCAACTTGTCTTTAGCCAGGCTGTTTCCCAAGCGCAAGCCTGACAAATGCGCTAGGGAAAGAGTTTGTGAGATTTTTAAGTTTAGGTTGTCTGTTATTGGGGTTGGCCTGCACCGCAAGGCCGCAAACGCATGGGGAGTTGGCGCAACCGGCTCCTGTCGCTCAAGAGCCCGTTTCTGCTGAGGCGTCCGTTGTGGAGGCTTCTGCCGGGGAGGCCAAGGCTCCTGTTGTAGAGGCAAGGCTGTCCGAGGAGGCGGCGCGTGTGGAGGTTTTGCTTTCCAAGCTGAGCCTGGAGGAGAAGTTGGGGCAGATGATGATGGTAGGCTTTGGGGGGCGGGAGTTAGACGAGGCAGCGCGGGCCATGTTGGAGCGTTTTCACGTGGGGGGCATTTGCCTGTTTAAGCGCAACATTTTTTCCAGTCTGCAAGTGGCTTTGTTGAACGACGCCATTTATCAACTTTTTGAGGGGAAGATACCGCCTTTTATTGCGGTGGACCAGGAGGGGGGAAACGTCATTCGCATAGACGACTCTCCTTTGTTGTTGCCCAGTGCGATGGCTTTGGGTGCGGCGAACTCGGAGGCATTGGCTTTGAAGGCGGGAAAAGCCCTGGGGGAGGATTTGGGGTTGTTAGGGTTTAACATGAATTTAGCTCCCGTAGTGGAGTTAAACCTCAACTTACAAAACAGTGTTGTAGGCACGCGCTCCTTTGGCAGCGACCCCGACAGGGTAGCCCAATTGAGCAAGGCCTTCATACGTGGGCAGCAAGGCGCCCAAATGGCAACGGTGGCCAAGCATTTTCCCGGGCATGGGCATTCGGCCATAGACTCTCACAAGGACTTGCCGGCGCTGGAGGAGACGGAGGCCCAAATGTTGGCCCAATGGGGGCCTTTCGAGGCGGTTATTGCCCAAGGTTTGGATGCGGTGATGACGGCGCATGTGGCTTTGCCCAAAATTTCCGGAGACCATTTGCCGGCGACGCTTTCGCCGAAGTTGCTGGGGGGAATGTTGAGAGGCCGTCTAAATTTTGAAGGGGTGGTGCTAACGGACGAGTTGGAGATGGAGGCTGTCTCCGGGCAATACT
This sequence comes from Cystobacterineae bacterium, assembly GCA_009781495.1. Lineage (GTDB taxonomy): Bacteria > Myxococcota > Myxococcia > Myxococcales > Myxococcaceae > WRKR01. The sequence goes on along the minus strand of WQYA01000037.1, from coordinate 16,066 downwards.
CAGCGGGCAATGCGGCCATAATGGCCATTGAAGCGGGGGCGGACATGGTGTTGATTCCGTGGCAGGCGCAGAAGAAGGAGGAGGTTTTTCTCGCTTTGCATGAAGCGGTGATGCAGGGCCGTTTGTCCGAAGAGCGGGTGAATGTTTCTGTGAGAAGGCTGTTGTCGCTCAAATTGAAACGGGGGATGTTTGCGCCTTTGCCGCCTCTGTCAGAGCGCCGGAAGCGTTTGGGGGGGAACCGGGCGCTTGAAGCGCAAATTGCGGAGGCGGCGCTGACGTTGTTGAAAAACCAAAACCAGCTTTTGCCTCTGGGGCCTCAGCTTCGCCTTGCCGTCTTCACACAAGAGCCGGCTTTGGCGGAGTTGCTTTCAAAAAAACGCTCCACAGAAACTTTTCCTCTGTCGGCTGTTTTGCAAAAGTCTGCAAAGCCCAACAAGGCGCTGCAGCGTGCAGCCCAAGCCGATGTGGTGGTGGTTGGCTTCAGCTCCGCCCGCCAGCTTCCTGCGCTGCACGCACTGGCTGCGGCGGCCAAAAAATTGGTGGTGGTGGTTTTGGGCAACCCTGCGCTGCTCAAAGGGCTTCCTGAAAATGTGGAGGCGCTTCTCCTCACCTATTCCTATTTGGCGACGCCTCAGAAGGCGGCCGCGCGCGCCCTGCTGGGTGAAACGGAAACACCCGGCAAGCTGCCTGTGGCCGCAGGGAAATTTCCCATAGGCCACGGCATGTCGCTTCGGAAAGCACAGGAAAAAAGCAAGACTAATTAACGGTATTTTGTATGGGTTTAGGGGGGGGGCGTGTGGCTTCAATAAGGCCATAGTGTCCGTCTTTACGTCTATAAATAACATTCAGCTCCGCGGACTGCGTATTGGTAAAAACGATGAAGTCATTGTCGAGCAAGTCCATTTGCATAACGGCTTCGTCGACGGTCATCGGCTTGGTGACAAACTCGTTGGTTTTAATGACGCGCGGGTGAAGGGCAATGCCGCTTTCTTCGGCTTCAGAGACTTCCATCACATCATGGCGGATGTGCATTTCCGTCTCCTCATGAATATATTCAGGCGGGCGCTCGTGGCGGTTGTGGCTTTTCAGCCTATCCTTATAGCGGCGCAGTTGTTTTTCAATGCGCTCCATGGCCTTGTCGATGGAGGCATACATGTCCTCGCTTTTTTCTCTTCCGCGAAGGACGAAGGGTCCGGAAATGAGGGTAATGTCAGCCTGGTGCAGGTGGCGTTCCAGAGAGAGGACGACGTGGGCTTCTCCGGCCCTATCCAAATATTTATTCGCTTTCTCTACCTTGTCTTGGGCATAATTTTTTAGACTGTCAATAGGGTCCATATGGCGGAAAGTAATGTTCATTTGCATGCGCTCAAATCTCCAATGCAAGCAGGACAGCGTTGCTCAAGCGTTGTTGAGGGAAGCCCAAAAGCATTCTCAAACTTTCGCCTTGTTTCTGGCTGGCCAAAGGCCGTCGGCATAAAAGCAAAAGGCTGAGAGTGTCTTTTGGGCACAATTGAATTCTAATGGAAACCCAAACGTTTTTGTGGAGAAAACCGCCAGGCTCTTTGTTGTCTGTAGCAGGGTGTGCACACTGTAGCCTTTTGTATTTGCACCCCTATTCCCAGGGGGGCAGGGGGGGATATTTTCCACCCCAGGGGGGGGAGGGGGGGGTTGGCCTATGAAGTCCGCCAAGGGGGCTTGTTTTGGCCAGGCGAGGGAGGGCTTGCTTGGCCCCGGGGTTGTGATAGAAGGCGCCCGGGACAAGGCGTTTGGGTATTCCATAGGCATAGGGAAGGGGCGGCCAGGGTATGGTTATGCAAGCCTACCCGCTTTTGTTTCGAAGGAAGGGAGAGATGGCCGAGCGGCTTAAGGCGCACGCCTGGAAAGCGTGTGGACTCGAAAGGGTCTCGAGGGTTCGAATCCCTCTCTCTCCGTTTCTGTTATTGAGGGGGGGGTACCCTTCAAGCCAAGTCTGTTGCGAAGGTGCAAGGAAAACATTTTTTGCATGGAATGCCATGAGGGGGGGGGCATGTTGGGCTGCCGTCGTTTAGGGGGGGGGCTATTTATGGGCCTATTTTTTAGCAGGGGGTGTTGAAGGGGGCAGCCCGGCGGGGTTAACCCGGGGCAGCTGCGGCGTATCCTGTATTTTATCCCTGTCAAAGGCCCTTTCGGGGCTGCCGATGCCGTCGGGTGTTTTAACGGCCAATCTTTCTCTGGCAGCGGCGATGGCGATTTGTACCGTTTGGGGGTTAGGGTGGTTACGCAGGGAGAGGGCCCACCAGTGGATGGCGCGCTCCTCGTCGCCGTCCATGGAAGCCAGTTTTCCCAACTCAAAGAGGGCCTGGGGGGCCAAGGGCGAGTCGGGGAAGCGCTGTACCAACTCGGAGAAGGCGTGGCTGGCCTCGTCCAGGGTTTCTTTGGACATGGCGAGGGCCTGGGCATGGAGGAAGAGGGCCTCCTGGGCGATAGGGGAGTGGCTATAGGCGAGGGGTTTAGACTCCAGGGCGGCCTGCGGGTAGTTTTTATCCTCGAAATAGAGGCTGGCAATTCTCAAGGCCACCACTTCGGCCTGCTCATGGGTTTGGCTTTTAACGGCACTGAGGCGGGCGATAGCTCCGGGCAAGTCCGCGAAGTGGTTCAGTTGTATTTCGGCCAAAAGCATATGGGCGTTTTGCGTCAGTGGAGAATCGGGGCATTCTCGGGCGAGTTGTGCATAGAGTTTGGCGGCGCGTGAGGGGTTATTGGCATGCAAATAATAGGCGTCGGCCGTACCCTTGAATATGCGCGAGCGCAAAGTGCAGTCGTCCTCCGTGCGCAAGGCGCCCAAGGCCTGCTCATAGTGGACGAGGGCTTTTTCATAGTCTCCTGAAACCCAAAAGGCTTCTGCCTGGTGCAAGGCCTGCTCCGCGCGCGGTTTGCAGGCCAACAAAGCGAGGGTGCACAGGGCCGCCGGCCCCAGGTATTTTCGTCGCAGAGGGCACAGGCATGGTTGACGCCGTCGACGCTGTGGCCAAGCCGCTCCTGAGTGTGGGTGCATAGGATTCCATTTCCCTGGCGTGGGCCGTCCATGGGCCCAAGACAAGGATATGCGTGGGCCTTCTTGTCTTCAAGAATTTGGTCCGTGTCTTAAGTTTGAAATATGTCCCCAAGCCGTGTAGCGTGCAGGCCTTGGCAACCGAAGACTTGAGGTTGATTCGCCGGACGAGAAAAGGCGACGCAGCTGCTTTTAGGCAACTGATAGAGCGCTACCAACGCAAGGTATACGCGATTGCCTTCGGCATGCTGAAAAACCGCGAAGAGGCTTTGGACGTTGCGCAGGAGGCCTTCATCAAAATCCACCAGCATGTGGACTGTTTTAAAGGGGAGTCCTCGTTTTATTGTTGGCTCTACCGGATAGTCTACCATTTATGCATAGACATATTGCGCAAGCGCGGAGGGGGGAGTTTTACCCACATAGAGTTAGAGGAGGGGTTGAAGCTTGAGGAGGAGGGGCAGGCCTCCTACGGGTGGATGGAGGCAGGGCTTGGGGGAAGTCCGCAGAAGTGTTTGTTGCAAAAGGAGTTGGCGGGGAAGCTTCAGGAGGCCTTGGAGGCGCTTCCTGAAATATACCGGGCTATTTTTTTGCTAAGGGAGGTGGAGGGCATGAGTTATGAGGATTTGGCCCGTACCTTACAAATACCCAAGGGGACCGTCATGTCGCGGCTTTTCCATGCGAGGGCCAAAATGCAGAAGCAGCTTTCCCCCTACATGGAGGAGGTTTTGGCCCCCTCAAAAAAAGGGAAGGGGGCGTGAATTTAAATGAAGGCCGCACGTCACAAGGGAAGAGTGTGTGCATGAAGACGGAAGTTGGCATATCAGCCCAAGGAAGCGTTTAAATGGAAACGGAGGTTTAGGTTTAGTCAAACAGGCCATGGAAAACCCGGCGCACAAAAAGTTTCGTCCCCTGCTTTCCGCCTTTATGGACGGAGAGTTGGGCCCGCGTGAGCGCAGGCTGGTGGAGCGCCACTTGGCTTCGTGCAAGGAGAGCGCGCAGGAGTTGGAAGCCTTGCAGGCGCTTTCCGAGGGCATACGTACGGCGATGGAGGAAGCCGCGGAGGAAGAGGACTGGTCCACCTTTGCGAGCGAAGTGTTGGCGCAGTTGCCCCCGGAGAAGCTGCCCTTTTTTCAGCGGCTAAAAATACAGCTTGTCGAGTCCTTCACCTACCAACGGGGTTGGGTTTTGGCGGGGGCCTGTGCCCTTCTTCTTGTCTGTTTGAGTACTTATATATGGATGCGTCCGGCTGAACCTGTGGGCTATGGAAGTCCCCATTTGTCCATTCAAACCGTCACGGCCAAAGCGGGCGCTTCGTTGAAAACCATTATTACCCAGACAGAGAGTGGGGACGCGGTGGTTTGGCTGGTAGAAGAGACAGCGCCCGAGGGGGAGGGGGTTAGCCCGGAGCTATTGGAGGAGGGGCCTCCTTTAGGTTTAGAAGGCAGGCAGGAGAAGGGGGGGGCCCTATGAGGATATTTTTCCTATGCTGTCTCTCTATGCTGTTGCCGTCCTTCTCCTGGGCTGCGGACTCGGTGGAGGTGCGCATTGCTGTTGTTTTGGTGAAGGAGAAGGACCCTGAAGCCGACAAAACCCTGGAAACTTTTCCAGACATGCACCGGCGCTGGCATGAGCAGCACAGAAAGCACGAAGCCCGCAGAGGGGTGGAGGAGGGCGACAAGCTGGAGGCTGAGGATTTGCAGCCCATGCAGAAGGCTTTGGCGCGTCGTCGCCACTATGGCTGGTTCAAACGTTTTTCCAAAAAGCGCGCCACGGTTGGCGCCCAAGGGGAAGCCATTGAGTTGCCGGGGGGGGCTCAAGCGACGGTACGCCTCAAGGAGTTGAAGGACGACATTGCCACCTTGGTGGTTTCTCTGCCGAGCACAGAGACCACCTATCAACTGGGGCGTACCGGCACCCTCTATTTGCAAGCCGGCAAGCACGAGGAGACGGAGGTTTGGGTTGTCATTTCTCCGGCCAAGCATTTCCGCTAACCGGCGCATACCCAAAACCACAAGGCGTTAAGGGCAGGAGGGGGGGGTAGGGCAGGTGGCGACAGGGTGCTGTGAAAAGTGGGGGGCAAAAGCCATTTAGGCTGAACATTCCTTTGCTTTTGCAGGCTCTTGCTTTTAGGCAACTCATAGACAGGTTTTGGACAAGGCAAGCACCTGTTCGACTGCATACGGCATAAGGAGTAAAGCGTTTGTCCCAGCTCATAGAAGAATTCGAGGATGTTGCCCAGCGGGAGTTGATACTCCAACGTGACAGGTTGGCCACGCTGGGGACCTTGTCCGCAGGGCTTGCCCATGAAATTAATAATCCTCTGGCCTATTTGCTGGCCAATTTGCGGTTTTTAAGCCGTGAAATTTTCGACCTCAAGACGCAGTTGGAAACAGGAAGAAAGTCGTTGGCGGACGCAGAGCCTTTGTTTGAAGAATGGACGAAACTTCTGTCGGAGTCTGTTGAAGGCCTTCAGCAAATTGGCAGGCTTGCGAAGGACATGCAGGGGTTTGCGCGCAGCAACTCAAACCAGGAAGAGCGGTTTGAAATGCAAGAAGTCATTGAGTCTGCGCTGCGTATTGTTTGGCATGAGTTGAAGAACCGCGTTTTGCTCAAAAAGAATTTCGAGCGTTTGTTGCCGCGCCTATGGGGAAACCCATCTCAAATACAGCAGGTTTTCATAAACTTGCTGATAAATGCCGTCCAAGCCATCAACTTGCCGACAGGGGTATTGGGGAAGATAGAAATTGTCTTATCGCGAAAAGAGAATGGTGTTTTGGCTGTTATCCAGGACAATGGCCCGGGAATTCCTGCTGAGCATATGGACAAGCTTTTTGACCCATTTTTTACGACGAAGGCTTTTGGAAAAGGCACCGGCCTCGGCTTGTATATTTGCAAGCAATTGGTTGTCCGACACGGCGGCTATTTGCGCCTGGAAAGCAACTCTGGACAGGGCACTCAGGCCCATGTCTGGCTTCCTGCACACACTGCCGTTAATTGAGCGCCTTTTCACAAAGGCGACGTTATAAAGCCGGTTAATGTAAGGAGCTATGGCCCTCATCCGCCTCTATGGGGCCATATTTGGCCTCATAGCGAGCCAAGCTGTCTTTAAAGGTGGCCAGCAAACGTTTCATATGTTTGGGGCTGGTAATAATGCGGCTGAGCACCTTGGCGCGGTTTTGCTGCGGCTGAATAAAGAGGAAGTCCAGGGTGAATTCCGTCTCGCTCAGGTTGATGAGGGCCATGTTGCAATAGAGGCCATTGGCGACTTGCTCATCCAAAACAATTTGGAGTTGTACTTCAGGGGGGGGCGCTTCTTCAGACATAGCGAAGGCATAACATGTCTGGGCAAAAGCGCAGGCGGTTTTTTGGAAGGGCCCCTCAATAGGCCTTGCAAAAAACCACACGGCCCACCGAGGGCTTGCCGGTTTTGACGCACAGGCCCTTCTCCTGAGGCAAATTGAAAGGACGGTTGCGGGTGCTCAGGCCCAACTCCTGCTTAATTTGCGCCTCCGTGGCCGCCTCCCCATCCCAATGCGCCAACAAAAACCCCGCATCCGCCTTCTCACACATCTCTTCCCATGAGTTGACGACAAAAGTGTTGTCGGCAACCAACTTTTGAGCGCGCACAAACAAATCCTTTTGCATGTTTTCCAACTCCGCGGCCACACGCTCCACCACACTGTCCAGCCCCACCACCTGCTTCTCAGCCGTGTCCCTGCGCGCCAGCACGCATTGGCGCTTGGCCAAGTCCTTGGGGCCCAACTCTATGCGAAGGCAGGCCCCCATCATCTCCCACTCGTGGAATTTGAAGCCCGGGCTGGTGGACTCGTCCTCGTCCAACTTGCTGCGTATGCCCTTGGACAAAAGCTCCGCGTGAATGTTTTTGCAGGCCTCCACGGAAAGAACAAAATCCTCTTTTTTGCCGATGGGAATGAGCACCACCTGCACCGGCGACAACTTCGGCGGCAACACCAGGCCCTTGTCGTCCGAGTGCGTCATCACCAGCGCGCCGATGAGGCGCGTGGAAACACCCCACGAGGTTTGGTATACATAATGTTGTTGGCCGTCTTTGCCTTGGTATTGCGTGCCGAAGGCCTTCGCAAAATTCTGCCCGAGGTTGTGGGAGGTGCCCGCTTGCAGGGCCTTTTTGTCCTGCATGAGGGCTTCAATGGAATAGGTGCTGACGGCGCCGGCAAACTTCTCGCTGTCGGTTTTTTGTCCGCACAACACCGGCATGGCCATCCACTCCTCGGCAAGACGCCGGTAGACGTCCAGCATGCGCAGCGTCTCCTCTTCGGCTTCCTTCTCCGTGGCATGGCAGGTGTGCCCCTCCTGCCAGAGGAATTCCGAGGTGCGCAAAAACAGCCGCGTGCGCATTTCCCAGCGCACCACATTGGCCCATTGGTTGACCAGCACCGGCAAGTCCCTGTGGCTTTGTATCCACTTGGCGAAGTTGGCGTTGATGATGGTTTCAGAGGTGGGACGCAACACCAAAGGCTCCTCCAGCTTGCTGCCGCCCGCGTGCGTCACCACGGCCAGCTGCGGCGAAAAACCTTCGACGTGCTCGGCCTCCTTGTGCATATAGGACTCGGGAATGAGCATGGGGAAATAGGCGTTTTGGTGCCCCGTCTCCTTAAACATCTTGTCCAGCACGCTTTGGATGTTTTCCCAAATGGCATAGCCGTGGGGGCGGATAACCATGCAGCCCTTTATTTCGGAATAGTCCGCCAGCTTCGCGCGGCGGACCAACTCCACATACCAGTCGGAAAAATTCTCTGCCCTCGTCGTCAACTTTTCAGCCTGTGCCATAAATTCCTCCTTGTGGCCCAAAGCGGCGCCGGTTTCAAGAAGTCACTGCTTTGCGTTTTATTGTTTGTTCGGAAAAACCGTTTTGACAAACAATTGCTGCGCCGCCTCTTCCAACAAAGCTTCCATCCCCTCGCCGGTGTGCGCACTCAAAATGACGCCGCCATAGGTTTGGCGCATCTGCTGCGCGGCTTCAAAACCCAGCCTGTCGGCTTTGTTCCACACCAAAAGGCGCGGCTTGTCCAAAAGCGCCAACTCCTCCAGCAGGGTTTCTACGGCGCGCAGGTGCTTTTCGGCGGCTGCGTCGGACACGTCCACAAGGTGCAAAAGCAAGTCCGCGCTGTGCAACTCCTCCAGCGTCGCCCTAAACGCCGCCAACAAGTCCTTGGGCAAGTCGCGGATGAAGCCCACCGTGTCTGAAATGATGACTTCGCGCTCCCTGGGGAAACGCAGGCGGCGACTCAAAGGCTCCAAAGTGGCAAACAGCTTGTCCTCGGCCAAAGCAGAAGCGTGCGTCAACGCATTGAGCAGCGTGGTTTTGCCCGCGTTGGTGTAGCCCACAATGGAAATCAACGGCAACTCCCGCTTTTGACGCAGCATGCGCCGCGTCTTGCGGCTTTGCAGAATGTTTTCTATGCCGCGCTCCAACTGTACAATACGCTCCCTGACGCGGCGCCTGTCCACCTCCAGCTTGGTTTCGCCGGGGCCGCGCGTGCCGATGCCGCCGGCCAAACGCGAGAAGGACGTGTCGGACTGGGAAAGCCGCGGCAACAAATATTTGAGTTGGGCCAACTCCACCTGCAACTTGCCTTCGGCGCTTTGCGCGCGCTGCGCAAAAATGTCGAGAATGAGTTGCGTCCTGTCAATCACCTTCAGAGAGGCCGCCTTGGCAATGTGGTGGGCTTGGCTGGGGGAGAGGTTTTGGTCGATGACGGCCACCTCGGCCATCTTCTGCATGGCCAGAAGGTTCAACTCCAACAGCTTGCCCTTGCCCAGCAGGGTTTTGGCTTCGTGCGTTTTGCGCAACTGCACCACGGTGCCTGCCACTTCCAGGCCCGCCGTCCTCGCCAACTCCTCCAACTCGGCCAACCTCTCCTCCGCCTCCCTGCGGGACTTGCCCACTTGCACGGTTACGAGAAGGGCCCTCTCTTGGTTGGTGCGCCGCGTTTGCGCATAGAGGCGTCCAAATTCCTCCTCCAGGGCTTGCACCAGGGCTTGGGCGTCGGGTTGTTGGGACAACGTCATTTCCTGGGTTTGCCAAAGCGCCCCCTCTCCCTCTCCCTCCCTTGCCCCTCCACCCCCTCCTGCCAATAGGTGGCCTAAAAATAATTTCTCTAGCTCGCCCTCTGTATTCATACCCAGGGCTACCACCATGTCTAAACGTAAGAGGGCTAAGTCCGTTAGGTCGTCCTGCGAGAGCGGCTCCCCCTTCAGGTGCGTGTGTACCAAACGCAGGCCGCGCAAACGGTGGCTGCCGGCACGCATACGGCCGATGTCGGGCAACTCCAGACGGTGGGCGTCGCCGACTACCACCCACTCTACCTCCCCTTTGCGGGACAATAACACCCCTACCTGCCGCGAAGTCATCCGCGAAAATTCCACCAAATGCTGGGCCAACCCCAGGGAAACCACCTCGCCGGGCAAACTCCTGCGCCGGTAGGTTTTGCGCAGCTTCTCCAACTCGCTGGGCTTGAGTCCCAGGAGTTTGCCTTGAGGGGTTTTCACGGCGCCCCCGGCGGGCCACTTGGCGGGCCCTGAAAGAAAAAGAAGGACAGTAGCTGCGGCATGTGCAATAGAGCGCTTCCACACTAGCCCAAGCGCATGGGTTTGGAGTGGTTTTTTCGCAAAACTTCAGCACGGGGAGGCCGTTATATGAGGGACAAGCGTTTGCAAAATGTCCAAAGGGGCTGGCTTGCGCCGTCGGAGGGGGGGCATACCTTAAAGGGGTTTTAGGGAAGGCTATGTGGAAACTGTTTAAATGGAGTTTTAAAACCGCCCTAGGCCTAGGGGTAGCCTGGGTAGGGCTGGCCGCCTGGGTAGGCCATTATGGGCGTATAGCCGGCAAGGAGGAGGGGGAGGGGGAAAAGCCCCAAGGGGAGGCCATTGTGGTGATGGGCGCGCGGGTATTGCCGCGGGGCAGGCCCTCCCCGGCGCTGCGTGCGCGTGCGGAGCGTGCGGCCCGGCTTTTCCATGGGGGCGCGGCGCCGCTTTTGCTGGTGAGTGGCGGCAAGACGGACATGCCCAAATCCGAGGCCCAAGCCGGCTGTGAGGTGGTGGTGCAGAAAAACGTGCCCCTGTATGCCTGCCTCTTGGAGGAGCAAAGCCGCTCCACGGCGCAAAACGCCGAGTTTTCCGCGCCGCTTTTGAGGCAGCGCGGGGTACGCCGCATTGTTTTGGTTTCCGACGGCTATCATTTGTTGCGCGCCTGCGCCCATTTTCGCCGCGAGGGTTTTTCGGTGTTGCCTGTGGCCTCGGGGCGCGCCCTGCACTGGCGCGACGCCTTGTATTGGACAGCGCGTGAGGCCGTTGCGCTGCTTTCGCGGCCGTGGCTGCTGTGGTGGGCCTTTGAGCGGGACGGGGGGCAGCCCAGGCCCTAAAAAACAAAGCGGGGGGGCCTCACTTTGAAATTTTGGGCCCTTCTTCCTCCCCTCCCCCTCCTCTTCTGTTATAGGGGGGGTATGGCTCAGCAACTGCTCGTGTTTATGCTGCCCGAAGACGAAAGGGCTTTTGTGCATATGTTGGAGCCCTATGCCTTGGAGGCCTTCCCGCGCCGCATTCCCGAAGGCTATAAAAGCCCCAAAGTCTGCCTCAAAAATTTTGAGCGCCTCCCTGAAGAAGCCCTCTATTTGGCCTTCTCCCAAGCGGCCCCTTTGCAGGTGGACAAAATAAAACGCGGCCCGGACAAGGGCAAACTGCGCATCAATGAAATTTTTTCTCCGGTTATTTTTTGGGAGCGCTGCATACAGGAAACCCCCGGAGAGTTGCTGTGCGGACAACTGTGGGCCCAGCTGGAAGTAAGGCCGGAAACAGGGCGACGCCTGGCGGCGCCGGACGCTTTTCGCAGCCTCTATTTGGAGGTGGAGTCCCGCATTAAAAAAAGCTTCCGCAAAGGACACCCCAAAGGCTATTGGGTAGGCAAAGAGGCCGCTATGGCCCATAAGGCGGGTCGGTTGAAATTGTTGGCCAGTCGGCTTAAACCCTCCCTTGTAGGCTTAGCTCGCCTCCATTAGGGTGGTTTTATATGAATCTGCTGCAACACATGGATGGAAATGTGGAGGCCTGCAAGCTGGGGCTAAAGAGGTTTCTGCCGGCAGAAACCCCCCTACCCCCGTCCAAGGGGGCCATGGAGGCGTCTGGCCGCACCCACTTTCACCTAACACCGGTCTCTAAAATAAAACCCGTCTGGCTTGGAAAGTTTTTATGTCCTCTCTACGTCCCCTCCTCCTGGTTTGCCTCTGTGTCGCCCCCTTGTCGGCATGTAACCCCCACCGCCATTATATGGCCGTAGCCCCCGGTATGTCCCAAGAGGAGGTGAGGGAAACCATGGGGCAAAGGCCGACGGCCTTTTTGGACCATGGCCTGGGTTATGTTAGCTGGAAATATGGCGATAACTATTGCATCCTGTTTAGGGATAATGCCGTTATTTCTAAAAATATGATGCGGGCCCTCGCCCAAGAGGCCACCTCCCCTAAGGGTGAAGCCCTGCCCCACCCCTCCCGGCCCCCTGCCTGCCCCTTGCCCAAACTCCCCCCGGCTACCCCCCCTGAAAATGGGTTTCCCTAAAACACGGAGAGGGGGTACCCCCCCCTTGCCCCCAACTCGCAAGCCTCCAACACTACCCCCCCCGTGGGCCATGGAAACGTCTGTCTGCACGCACTTCAAAGTGAAACCGCCCTAGCCCATAAAATACATTCCGTCCATTTTAGAAGCCTTGTCGTCAAAACTCACCGTATGCCTGCAACCCGCACGTTGGCCACTGCGCTGAATGAGACAGTCCGCAAACTCGACGTTGTTTTTTGAAAAAACACCCAGCGCCTGCTGAATGGTTTCCGCATTTTCAAGAACCAAGGCTTTTGTCTTCAGTAATACATTAACAACATTTATAATTTCTGTTTTGGGGGAGGCATAGCAGCTTTGCAGCACCCAAACCAACTCTATAAGCGCCACCATGCTGACAAAGCCGGGGGCTTCAGGCGTCAACGCCTCCATAAGCTCCGCCGCGCGCGCGGACTGTTTTTCGTCGTCCTGCGCTATATAGCGGACGAGGACGTTGGTGTCCAACCCCGTCAAAGGCCTGCGCCCCTTGCGGCAATGGCGGTGGACATTTCCTCTATGCTTATGGTTTTTTGGGGTTTTTTCACCAATCCTTTGAGTTGTTGCACGCAGAGGTTGGCGGCCACAATGGCGAAAGCGCCCTTTTCAATTTCGACAAAACCCACACAGTCGCCTTGTTTCAACCCCAAGGCCGCCCTTATTTCTATGGGAATGGTTACCTGCCCTTTGGAGGTTATTTTCCTTTGCGGGTTTTTGAGGCCAGGGCTTTGAGTATGAGTTTGTGCCATAGGTATTACTATAGGGTAATGCTTTTAGAAAGTCAAGGAGGGGCCGCATGCCTCCGGCGTCGCTTGGGCTGTACCCCCCCTAAAAGAGGGTATGGGTTGAAACGAAACCTAAAACGTGGAGAGGGGGGCGTGCGGCAAAAAACGCAACTCCGGGTGCTGGCTCTGCGCATGCTCCAAAGCCCACTCGTCCCTAAACAGTACCAGCGGACGGCCCTCCCTGTCTTGTACTGTCTGGCGGTTGCCCTCCCAGTCAAAGGCCGAAGGCTCAAACTTCTCCCCCACTACCCAGCGCGCACGCGAAAAATTCAGACGCTCCAAAACAATGTCCGCCCCATATTCATGCTGCATACGGAATTTTAATACCTCCAGTTGCAGCTCGCCTACCACGCCCACTATGGGGTCCTTCATCCCCATCCGCCAACGCTCAAATACTTGCACCGTACCCTCCTCGGAAAGCTGCTCCAACCCCTTCTCCACCTGCTTGCGCCGCAAGGGGTTTTGCGCGCGTACCGCTACAAAATGCTCCGGGGAAAAACGCGGCAAATCCTCAAATGAAAAATCCCCCCCCTCCACCAGCGCGTCCCCTATGTGCCATATGCCGGGGTCATAAAACCCCAATACGTCCCCGGGCCAGGCCTCCTCTACTGCCGTACGCTCCTGCGCCAACAACTGGCTGGGGTTGGTGAGGCGTATTTCTTTTTGCAGGCGCGGGCAAAAGGCCGACATGCCGCGCGCATATTTGCCGGAAACCACACGTACAAAAGCCATGCGGTCCCTGTGGGAGGGGTCCATGTTCGCCTGTATTTTGAAGACAAACCCGGAAAAACCCCGGCGCGTGGGCGCTATCCACCCCTGCGTGGAGTTTCGCCCCAGGGGTGGGGGGGCCAGGCCCAAAAACGAGTCCAAAAAGGGACGCAGCCCAAATTGCGTCATGGCGCTGCCAAAATAAAGCGGGGAAAGCTTGGCTTCGCTGACGGCTTGCGCGGAAAACAACTCCCCACCCCCTTCTAATAACTCTATTTCCTCTAGGAGGGTGGCCCTCTCCCCCTCACTCAACAACCCCTCCGCCTCCGCCTCCTCTAGGGAAACTACCCGCTCCTCTATGAAGGCCTCCCCCCCTTTGTTGTCGTTAAATACAATAAGGGCCTTTTGTCTTAAGTCGTATACCCCCCTAAACTCAGGCCCACTCCCTAGGGGCCAATTCATGGGGCAACAGGCAATGCCTAATACTTTTTCTACCTCGTCCATTAACTCTAGGGGGGGACGGCCATAGCGGTCTAACTTGTTGATAAAGGTGAATACCGGAATGCCCCGCAGCTTGCATACCTGAAAGAGTTTTATGGTTTGGGGCTCCACGCCTTTGGCCGCGTCCAGCAACATAACGGCCGCATCCGCAGCGGACAGCGTCCTATAGGTGTCCTCGGAAAAGTCCTGGTGCCCGGGGGTGTCCAGCAGGTTGACGGCAAACCCCCTATAGGCAAATTGCAGCACGGAGGAGGTGACGGAAATGCCGCGCTCCTTCTCCAACTCCATCCAGTCGCTGGTGGCAAATTTTTTGGCTTTGCGCGCTTTGACGCTGCCGGCCAAATGAATGGCCCCCCCCAGCAACAGCAATTTCTCCGTCAGCGTCGTCTTCCCCGCGTCAGGGTGGCTAATAATGGCGAAAGTACGGCGCTTAGCGAGTTGGGTTTCCAATTCTTCAGGCATGGCGTTTTGCGAATAGCTGCTTCTTTTGAGGTTTTCAAAAATATTTATTTTTCCCCCCTGGCGGGGGGCATGAAACACAGAGGCCTTTTCCTCTAGGCCATAGGCTATGCCCTAGGCCCTTAAGTTAAAAAACCGTTATGGCTAAAAAAACCTTGGCAAGCTAATTTAATGTGTATACAATAATAGGGGTGGACTATGAGTTTGACTTGGCCAAAAACGAAAGCAACTTTGAGAAGCACGGCCTTTCCTTGGCCGAGGCCGAGGGGTTTGAGTGGGAAACGGCCGTTGTTTTCGAGGACATACGCAAGCCTTACCCCGAGAGGCGCTTTGTGGCGGTGGGTTATGTGGGGAAGCGGCTATGTGTTATGGCCTATTGCCTACGCGGCCAGGCCATTCGCGTTATTAGCCTACGTAGGGCCAACTTAAGGGAGTTAAACCGCTATGCCGAAACTCAAACCTGAAACCCTTCTCCCCGAGGCAGCCGAAGAGGCGGCCATTTGCGCCGGTATTGCGGCGGACGCGGACAACCCCGAGTGGGGGGCAGAGGCCTTTGCCGCAGCAAAACCCGCCAGCGAGGCCTTGCCGGCGCAGGCCTATGCCGCCTTGGTGGCCAAACGTCCGCGCGGCCGGCCCAAAGCAAACGAAACCAAAGTGTTTATGGCCATTCGTTTGGACGCGGACTTGCTGCAAGCCTTTAAGTCCACCGGCAAGGGCTGGCAAACCCGCCTCAATGCCGCCCTGCGGCGCTATTTAGAGGAGCACCCCCTCCGTTGAGGGGGGGGGTTATTTTTTTTGCCCTCCGGGCTGGTTTTTAAAAGCCCTCTTTTTTGGAAGTTATTTTCTTTTTAAAAACTTTTTTTGCCCCTCCGGGTGTTGTTTCTCTTGGCCCTGCGGCCCGGGCTGTTTTTAAAATTCCCCTCCGGGGAGGGGTACCGGCATAGCCGGGGGGGTGGTAGTTGTTTAGGGCTGTGTGTTGGGGGTAGCAAAAACATTCTTTTCGCCCCTCCGGGCGGGGGGGGCAGTTTGAATGATTTCAGGTGTTTACGCGCAACCTATTTTCGCCCCTCCGGGCGGGGGGGGCAGGCTAGGCCACTTTCAGCCCTCGGAGGGCTTCCGGGTGTTGGACGGCTATTTTCAACAAGGTACGCGCCGCGCCGCTGGGCATACGCCGCCCCTGCTCCCAGTCCTGCAAAGTACGCAAGGAGACGCCCAGCAGCACAGCAAACTCGGACTGCGTTAGCCCCATTTTATTCCTCGCGGCTACCAACTCCGGCAGGCATATGGAGGTGGTACGGGCGGCCTTTCGGGCCTTCATTTCCCGGACGGACTGCAACAAGTCAGCTTGAAATTGCTCCAATGCTTTCATAGGCCTAACTCCTCTTTGAGTTGCTTTAAAAACCGGGAAGGCAAATTGTCCAACGCGGACTTGGCATATACCATTAACAGCCAAATTTGCCCCTCTTGCAGGAGGTTATAATAAATTACCCGTGTGCCGCCGCGTTTGCCTGCCCCGCTGCCGCCCCAACGGACTTTTCTCAAGCCGCCCGTCCCCGGAATGACATTCCCCTCAAAGGGGTGGGCCGCCAGCCAGTGAATGAAAGCCTCCCTCTCCGCGTTGGACCAGACGGCATCCGCATAACGCTGGAAAACAGAGGTTTCAATGACGGTGTACATAAAAGGAGTATACGGCAATGCCGGATAAAGTCAAGGGGGGTTTTTTTCCCCCTAGCGGGGGGCTGGTTTAAAGCCCTTTCTTTCGGGGTGTGGTTTTAGTGAAAAATATATTTTTCTGCCCTCCGTGCGGGGTTATTGCTGGCCCTGCGGCCCGGCTATTTCTAAAAACAATTCTTCTGCCCTTCCGTGCGGGGTTATTGCTGGGCCTGCGGCCCGGCTGTCTCCGCTGCGCGGGTGCAGCAGGTTTCGCCTCCCGGCGAGTCACTTTTTTGTGTGACAAAAAAGT
>WQYA01000036.1 GCA_009781495.1 Cystobacterineae bacterium | reverse complement strand
CCTTTGACTTGAAATCCCCAGCCTCCGGCCTCCAAAAACTTCCTTGAATTCCGTCCACCATCTCTCAAAATATGTGTCCACTATGTCTTAAGGATGGACAGAGGGCAGAAGAATTGTTTTTTTTAAGCCCGCCGCAGGCGAAAAATAACCCCCCCCCTTTTTTTAGTTGGAGAGGGCCTCTTCCGGACAACCTTGGTTACTCAATGGGCCAGGCAAACGCGGACAGGCATCCTCGGCATCTGGAATACCATCACCGTCGCTGTCTATCCCTTCAATGGCAAGAAGATGGTGCGGCGGCCCATCATGACAGCTGGAACGCTCTAAGCGCTCCATTTCTTCCAAAGCGCTTTGTGCCGCCTGCAGGTGCTCCTTCGAGCGACGCAAGTGCCCACGCTTCTGCTCCGCCTCCGCAAACTCCAAATGTACCTCCGCCCTCGCAAGCTGCACCGGAGAGCACCACCCCAACCCCTGGCGTTTGAATCCTTCCATACGCCGACGCTCCTGCGCAAATTCCTCGGACGACAAAGAAACACAAGCCAACAAAAAAACGCCTAGCCCCCCCAATACATACCTCATGGGGCTTCCTTGGGAACGCTCATGGCCTGACTCCGCGCGGCCAATGCCCACTGCTTGGCCTTCTTGGAATATTCCATGGCTTGCTCATATTGCGAACGGCCGCCTTTCTCTCTCGCTTTCTCCAAATAAAGCTCCGCCTTCGTCCAGGCATAAGGCGAACGCTCCGCTGCCTCTTGCTCCTGGGCTTCGCGCAGCGCCTGCCCGGCCTCCCGTATGTAGAGGGAAGTCTGCAAAGGCGCACACGCCATGCCCATCCCCAAAAACCCAATAACAGCGCCTTGAAAAAAAAGACGCATGCTCAAAAACGCCCCACCAGCGTCATACCCCCACCATCTGTCCCAAAATACGGAGCAACGCTCGCAGAGGGCTCCCCCATTTTGGGAGGCAAGGCAAAATATAAAATGAGCCCCGTCGTTAAAGAGGCTAAACCCGTAGCTCCCATAATAATGGCTATCGTCTGGCTGTCCTGCTTCCTGCCCAAAAAGGCCTTGTGGCGAGAAGCATCCCCAAAATCGGAAATGGGGCCCCCATTATATTCTTGGAGAATTTTGTTCGCATTCGAAGCGGCAACCAGGGCGCATATCTCGGCAACCCCCGCCCCTAAAATCAACCCACTCCCCGCTCCCATAAAAACCCAACTCACAGCACGAGCGGTATTCCCCCGTATCAGCTTGCCCGAAGACGAAGAAGGCACGGGAGACAAAACCCCCTTCTCCGGCTGCCTCTGGGAAAATGGAAGCCTGGGCTCATCCGACGACTCAATCAGCTCCCCTTCCGGACTGACAGGCAAAACACGGTTTTCACCGCGCTCCAGCTTTCCAGAAATAACAAATTCCGCCAACCTCTCCAAAGACGCCTCCCTTCGCCCACTCTCCAATAAAATGCCCCCCTCACGTAGCAGCTTGTCTGTATTCAAATCCCAAAACGCTGCACGTAGGCCTCTCTTCTCCGGACTGGGAAGTATGTCCAGTTTCACCAAACGCTCAGCCCCCAACTCCTTCCCCATCTGCTTGAACGCCAAAACAGCTAGCTCGCCTTCCGCTTGAAGACACAAGGGCTGCTGCCAAACAAGCTCCCATTGGAAGGGAATCTCTAAAAGAGTCGGAGCTTCAAGACTCAACTGCACGGCTATGGGAGTCGAAACTTTGCCCCCTCTCTCCAATACCACCCGGTATGACCCCGGCAACAACTCTCGCTCCAACGGCACTTGCCCCAGCGGCGCTCCGTTGGCAAATACCTGTGCACCCTCCACAGCAGCGCTCAGCCGAAGGCTCGCCTTCTGCTGCTTGCCCAGCGCCTGGCGCAACTGCTCAAAACTCTGAACCACTGTAGGAGGGAAAATGAAATTGTCTAATTGATAGTTGGAGTCTACCTTTAAAATCGCTGCAAAAGCTTCTTCGCTGGCCCGAGTCTTCTTCTGCTTGTTTAAGGCAAAACCCTTGAGAGCCAAAGCCTTTGCAATGAGCTGCCAGGACTCCGAAGAAGGAACGGACTTCTCAAGCTTCTCCAAAACCTTTTGTATGTCTCTAAAAGCAGAAGCATAATTATCCAGCAGTATTTTGGAATGTACCGCCTCCAGTATATGCTGCTCTTCCTGTGTCGGCTGAAGAGACATCTGCTTTCTTTGTTCAAAAAAGGAAGCGAGTTGAATAAGAGTGATATCGCCTTTTTTCTGGGCGATATTTGTGAGCAGCTGAATGTTTTGCAAGAACGTCTCATCTGAACAGTTTCCAGTTCCAACCACCAACGTCTTGGGCAAAGCAAAACCGGTTGCCGCACAGAAAACAATAAAGACACTAAAACACTTCCCCAAGTTCCTCATACTCCTCCCCGATAACCCTCTCTAGTTGCCTCGAAACAACTTCTTGGACCACACGCCTTATTAAAGCACATTATGTTGAACACGGATACCACCATCGGAAACCGCTATATCGTCAAACGCAAACTTGCAGAAGGCGGGATGGCAGAAATTTATCTGTGTACGGCAAAAGGCCTCGAAGGTTTTGAAAAAGACGTTGTCATTAAATGTATTCGAGGCTTCTGGGGCAGCGATGACGTCTTCGTTAAAATGTTTATCGCAGAAGCCCACCTGGCTTCACGGCTTAACCATGCGAATATTGTCCAAATATTCGACTTTGATAAGCATGAAGACAGCTATTATTTGGCCATGGAATATGTCAATGGGCCCTCTTTGCGAGAATTCTTGAGAAAAATCAAAGAGAAAAATACTTTCTTGCCCATTCTCATGGCCAGCGAAATTGCCGCCAACATCGCCCGCGGCCTGCACTATGCGCATAACCTCCATATTGTCCACAGAGACGTCAGCCCCCACAACATCCTCCTCTCCTTTGACGGAGACATTAAACTGGCCGACTTCGGCATCGCCAAAACAGGCTCCCAACTCACTTCGCCGGGCGTCCTCAAAGGCAAGTTCGCTTATATGGCTCCAGAGCAGGCGCGCGGAGAGGCCGTTGACGCCCGTACGGATATTTTTTCCCTCGGCATTGTCCTCTGGGAAGCCCTCACACGCTCACGCTTGTTTGAGTATGACAGCTATATCAACACACTTCAGGCGCTCCAGGAAAACCTCATCGTCCAACCTTCACGCTTCAACCCCGAAGTGCCAGAAGAGTTGGACCGCATCGTCCTCAAAGCACTGAACCGCAATGCCGCAGAGCGCTATCAATCCGCTCAAGAATTTGAACGCGCCTTGGTCAACTTCATCCTCAACCATGCACGCTCCGCCGATGACACCCATTTGAGCCACTTCCTCAAAGCCATCTATGACAACGGCCCAACCCCACAAAAAGAATCTAAAGAAAACTTTACACGCACCTATACGCCTTCGGCCCCTGCCCCTTCCCAAAAATCCGCCCCCAGCCTCCTCTCCTCAAACGAATTCGAGCTTGTTCGTCAGCCACCCCATACGCTCTCCCTGAAACGCCATACGCCTTCACCGGCCCCTCTGCCCAAAACCCCTCCCCTCGCTGCAACTACCGAAGAGTTCGCTTATAAAGCAGAAAAAATCGCCCCTACCCAACAACACAAAGCTTTCTCCCGCAAACGCCTCCTCACCCTCCTCTCTTCCCTCGTCGTTGTTGCCGCTATGGGCAGCTATGGCGTCTTTCGTTGGAAAAATTCCCAGGAGCTTGGCCAAAAAATAACCGAGGCTCCTGTGGCGTCCACAACCCATAGCCCCAGCCCTCCCCCCATCGCCCTGCCACCCCCTCCCCCTGCCAATGACATACCCAACAACCCCCCCCCAGAGGCGCTTCCTCCTTTAGAACCCTCCCCTACCCCCCCTGTAGCTCTGCCTCAAGAACCCCCCAATACCCCCCCTGTAGCTCTGCCTCAAGAACCCCCCAATACCCTCCCTGCCACCAAAACCCCCAAAGAAAAACCCAAAAGGGAAAGCGCCCTCACGCTCTTCGTCTCCCCTTGGGCCAGTGTCATCATTACCAACTTGGACAACAATACCCTCCGGCGCGAAGAGCTGAACGGCACCAAAACCTTTCGCCTGCCCCCCGGAAACTATCAGGTCAAATTCTCACACCCCGCCAGAGAAGAAGTCCGTATCGTCCAAATACAGCAAGGCAAAACCCATAAGCTGTCTTTTCAAGCCATGGCGACGACAACGCCTTAGGCTAGCCCCCCCACTAAACCTATCCCCCCCCTCGGGCGGGTTGGGTTAAACCCTATATCCCCCCCCTCTGCTTTAGGGAAAGGGGGGTATAGGTATAGGTATAGGTATAGGTATAGGCGCTCTAACCACCCCCCCTAGCGCTGACGTAAAATCATCAACATGCGCCGTACGGGCTCCGCCGCCCCCCATAACAACTGGTCCCCGCAGGTAAAGGCCGTTAAATATTCCCCACCCATGTTGAGTTTGCGTAGCCGCCCTATGGGTACCGTCAGCTTGCCGCTGACGGCCGTCGGCGTCAGCTCGCGTATCGTCTCCTCCTTGTGGTTGGGCACCAGCTTCACCCATGCGTTGCCGGCCGCCAACATGCCCTCCACTTCGTCCAACGGCACGTCACGCTTCAGCTTGAGGGTGAGCCCTTGCGAGTGGCAACGCATCGCGCCGACACGCACGCAAATGCCGTCCACCGGTATCGGCGTTTTCTCTATGCCGAGAATTTTGTTGGTCTCCGCCTGGCCCTTCCATTCCTCGCGGCTTTGGCCGTTGTCGAGCTCTTTGTCTATCCACGGAATCAAACTGCCGGCCAATGGCACACCGAAATGCGCCGTCGGCAAAACGCCGCTGCGCAGCGCTTCGGTTATTTTGCAGTCTATGTCGAGTATGGCCGAGGCCGGCTCCGCCAACTCCGCGGCCACAGTCTGGTGCAAAACCCCCATCTGCGCCAACAACTCACGCATGTTTTGTGCGCCGGCGCCTGAAGCGGCTTGGTATGTCATGGAGCTTATCCACTCTATGAGCCCTTGCTTGAATAGCCCGCCTAGGGCCATCAGCATGAGGCTTACGGTACAGTTACCGCCTATGTAGTTTTTAATGCCCTGGCCTAAGGCCGCGTCAATCACCTCACGGTTAACAGGATCCAACACAATGACGGCATCGTCCTTCATACGCAGCGCCGAGGCGGCGTCTATCCAATAGCCCTTCCAGCCGGCCGCACGTAAACGCGGGTAAATGTCATTCGTATAGTCCCCCCCCTGGCAGGTTACCAGCGCCTCCATCTCCGAAAGCGCCGCTATGTCCGCTGCGTCTTTCAAAGGCGGCGCCGCTATGCCAACCTCCGGCGCTGCCCCCCCCACATTCGAGGTGGTGAAAAATACCGGCTCCAATCCGGCAAAGTCCTGCTCTTCCCGCATGCGGTTCAGCAACACCGAGCCCACCATTCCACGCCAGCCTATAAATCCGATTCGTCTCATGGCTTCCTCCCTTGGGTTTCGTCCCTAGCCCCCTTAGCACTTCCCTAGGCTGCCCACCACCCTCCTTGTGGGGGGCCTAGGCTGCCCACCACTTCCGTTGTGGGGGGGTTGGTTGAGCACCGCTATTTGTCGAAGGCCATTGAGGCCACCACCCTCCTTGTGGGGGGTTGGGTGGGCCTTCCGTTTCGCGTGTGCAGCCACTCCTCCACCACCCTCCTTGTGGGGGGTTTGGGTTGTCATCCAACCCGTTAGAGGGGTGTTATGGGGCGTATACACGGGGGGGCTAAATAAAATATAAAATAAAATATTATGGTTAAACCTATATCCCCCCATTTTCCAAGAGGGGCCTAAAATTTTTGACTGGCCAGTCAAAAATACTTGGCAATTAATGACTCGTCGGTTATTAACCCTCACCCTATGGCGCGACCCGCAGACCCCAAAGCCAGAAACTCCCTTCTCCACGCAGCGCGCGAGCGTTTTGTCCAGCATGGACTAAAAGGTGCGCGCATCGAAGACATTACCAAAGCTTGTGGTTTGTCGAAGGGGGCCTTCTATCTGCACTTTGAGTCCAAGGAGGCTTTGTTTGGGGAGGTACTCCAGGAGTTTGGGGAGAGGGTGAGGGAGTTGCTGTCCAAGCACAAGGCGGAGGTTATAGAGTTTTTCAAGACGGAGGGGGTGCCCACCACCGACGAGGTACACCAGCAGGCGCCGCGTTACCTCCGCTATATTGAGTTGAGTGGAAAGTCCAACCTGGCCATTTTGGAGTTGTGCTGGGAATACAAGGACGTCATTCACATTATGGTGAGAGGGGTGCAAAACACCGCTTTTGAGGGGACGGCGTGGTTGATGTTGCAGCAGGCCATGGCGCATTTGGGGCACCAAGCGCGGGTATTCGCCGAAAAGGGGACCATTCGGGGAGAAGTAACGGCCGGGCTTGTGCCCGCCGTATTGGTAGGGACTTATTCCATGTTGTGTTTTCAGATGATTGACATGAAACAAAAGCCGGATTTTGCCGTCTTGGCACATGGCATCAACCGACTTTTATATGAAGGCTGCGCACCCGTAGCCCACCATGTGGCGTCATCCGAATATGAAAAGGTTTTAAAGCCATCGTTGCTCACTTCGACAGAAGATTGTGGTTTGTGGGCGGAGAAAACAAAGAGGAGAAACTCGTGAGAAGCGTTGACAAGAAAGTGGTTTGTGGTGCAGCAGCCTTGGCCTTTGCGTGGCTGCTTGCAGGTTGTAATGAGATAAAGGCGGAGACGAACAAGGCGGCTGTTGCAGCAACGCCGCAGGCCCCTATTTCTGTTGTTGTTCCCCGGAATACCACCTCCTCCCCTTCGGATGTGGTGACGGGCACTTTGACGCCCGTCATGTCCTTGGACTTGGGGTTTGAAGTGGGGGGCAAGCTGAAAACCATCCGCGCTCAAAAGGGGGAGAAGGTGAAGACGGGGCAAATTTTGGGCCAGTTGGATCCGGAAATTGCCGATGCCCAAGTTGCCCAAGCGCAGGCAGGCCTGGCTGCTGCTGAAGCCGCTTCGGGTTTGGCAGAAGAAATGGCCAAGCGGAACACAGAGCTCAAAGCCGACGGCACCATTTCTGAGGTGGAAAATTTGTCTTCGCAGACGACGTCGCGTCAAGCTTCTGCTCAGGTGTTGATGGCCAAGGCACAGTTGTCGCAGGCTTTGGCGG
This sequence comes from Cystobacterineae bacterium, assembly GCA_009781495.1. Taxonomy (GTDB): domain Bacteria; phylum Myxococcota; class Myxococcia; order Myxococcales; family Myxococcaceae; genus WRKR01. The sequence goes on along the minus strand of WQYA01000036.1, from coordinate 13,562 downwards.
CACGCAAGCGCCACGACTTGCGGGCTCCGTTTGAGGCGACGGTTGTCAACGCGCCCACTCAAATAGGTGGAACCATAGGCCCAGGCATGCCTGTTTTTTCGTTGCAGCAAATTGACACTTTGGTTTTGAAAACCACCGTCTCTGAGGACGTGAGAGACGCGGTGCATGTCGGCACAAAAGTACGTGTGGACTCTGTGGGCTCGAATGCTGCAACGGGTGAGGCTGTCGTCACATTGGTATTGCCTTCGGCGGACCCTGTGACGCGGCGCATTCCTGTGGAAATTTCTGTACCCAACAAGGATGCCCGGTTTTTGGCCAACAGTTTGGCCTCGGTCCGTTTGCCTTTGGGCAAAGCGGTGGAAGCTCAAATCATTCCGGCGACAGCGCTTGCCCGAATTGGCGGCGAGCATGTATTGGCCGTAGAGGAAGGGAAAACCAAAAGGGTGGCCGTCAATGTCGTTGCGACTTTGGGCGACGAACTCACCATCATCGCTTCGGAGCCCATTTCAAAAGTGGTGAACTATCCAAGCCCCGCCATTAAAGACGGCACGCCTGTTTCAGAAAACTGAAGCGCCCTAAAGCCTCCACAGGAATTCTAAAATGACCCTATCAGACTTATCCATCAAACGTCCGGTGTTTACCGTTATGATGAGCATGGCGCTCGTCGTATTGGGTGTGCTTGGACTGACGCGTCTGGGAACCGACTTGTTTCCAGACATTTCTTTTCCTGTCATTACGGTACAAACCATCTACCGCGGAGCGGGCCCTTCTGAGGTTGAGACTCAGGTGATGAAGCCCATTGAAGATGCCATTGCCGGCATTTCAGGTTTGGATTTTGTCCACTCCTATTCGCGTGAAAACGCCGGCATTATTGTCGCGCAATTCTCTTTCAACAAAAACATTGAAGAGGCGGTGCAAGACGTTCGAGACAAAGTGGCGAACATTGCCAACATCCTCCCCAAGGACATGGACCCTCCGCGCGTCAGCCGCGTGGATTTGGGCGCCATTCCCGTCATGACATATGCCCTTTCGTCCAGCCTCAAATCCACAGCACTGCGTGAGGCCGTTAGGGACCAGTTAGAGCCTGTGTTAGCGCAGCTGGAGGGGGTAGCAGAAATTCGGATTACGGGAGGGGACAAGCGTGAAATACGCGTGGATTTAGACTTAGAAAAAGTCAAACAGCTCCACATGTCCCCCATTCAAGTGGCACAGCTTATCGGCGCTGAAAACCTAGACTTGCCCGCAGGACGCCTCTATTTGGGGCCGGAGGAACTCACCGTCCGAAGCCTCGGTCAATTTTCCACCGTCGAGGAAATTCGAAAGCTGCCCATCGCCAAAAGCCAAACCGGTGCGCAGGTGCGCCTTGAAGAAATTGCCGTCGTCACGGATGGGGCAGAAGACAAACGCACTTTTGCCAGACTGGACGGAGAAGACACCATTTTGGTTGACGTGGTGAAACAGGCAGGCAGCAACACGGTTGCCGTCACCAAGTTGGTGAAAAACAAAATGGAGATGATGCCAAGGCTCATCGGCAACGACTTTCGCTCTGTTCTGGTGTTCGACCAATCGCGCAACATAAAAGAGAATACGAATGAGGTTTGGATTGCCCTCTTCTTTGGAGGCGGCATGGCCATTCTGATTATTCTCCTCTTTTTGTTGGACCTTCGCGGCACCATCATTTCAGCTTTGGCTTTGCCCACCTCCGTCATCGGCACCTTCTTTTGCATGTATGCGCTGGGTTATTCCATCAACCAACTGACGCTGTTGTCGCTCTCTTTGGCCATCGGTTTGCTGATTGACGACGCGGTGGTGGTCCGCGAAGCCATTACACACCGCCTCGACAGAGGAGAACACCCGATTGCAGCGGCTTCCCACGGTACGCATGACGTTATGTTGGCGGTTATGGCGACCACCTTGTCGTTGATTTCTGTGTTTATTCCGGTGGCCTTCATGCCGGGGATGGTGGGGCAATTTTTCAAACAGTTTGGCGTCACCATCGCTGCGGCTGTTTCCATTTCGCTCTTCATTTCTTTCACCTTGGACCCGTCACTCTCTTCGCGCTTTGCAAAACAAAGGGACATTCAAAACCCCAAAAAAGAAACTTCTGTCGTTCGGTTTTTGCGCACGCTCTTCGAGCTTAACGAGAAACTTTATAGCAAGGCCTTGCGCTGGTCGCTGGGCCACAAAGCCATTACGGTTATTGTCGTAACGTCTTTCGTTGCCTTCTCGGCCTATGTTTCACTCAAGGGCTCCGGTTTTGAATTCATGCCTCAGCAAGACAACGGCCAAGTGGGCATCGACTTGAAGCTGCCGGCCAGCGCCAGTTTGGAAGAGACGGGCAAACGTGTTGCCGCAGTGGAGGCCCTGCTTTCGGACAGAGAGAAATATCCCGAAATTCTGAACGTCTACTCCATTGTCGGCCAAAACTCCGACGTCAACCGCGCACGCATTCGCGTTATTTTGGTCGACAAACAATACCGCAAGAAAAGCAACAACGCCTTCAAAACGGAGTTTAAAACCCTCCTCGTCCCCCTCTTGCCGGCAACTGAAATTGCCTTTTTGGACCCTCCCCCCATTGAAGGCTTGGGCGGAGACTTTTTCCCCATTATGGTGCGACTCATAGGCCCGGACCTTCAGAAGGTGGGTGAAATCGCCAAAGAGTTGTCCGTCTATATGGGCACCATTGGCGCGGCAGAAATACGGATTGAGAGCAACCCTCCCAAGCCGGAGTTGCAACTCAAACCCAACCGTCAGCAACTTCAAGACATGAATGTTCCCGTATCGAGCGTGGCCCTGCAAATGCGCTTGGCCATGGATGGGCAAATTGTGGGCAAGCTGCGCCAAGGCAAAGAGGAGCCGGACATTGTCGTGCGTTTGATGGAGAAAGACCGTGCGACGCCTGAGCAAGTTGAACGCATCGACATTTTCACACCCTATGGCGCTGTGCCCATTAAAAATTTGGCGGATGTCGAGCTTAGAGACGGCCCATCGCTGATTGAACGGCACAACCGCGAGCGACAAATTGCCCTCAACGCAACCGTTCAACCCGGCGCCGCTCTCGGAGACATTGCTCAAAAGCTGAGAGAATATTTCAAGGAGCACCCTATGCCGCCCGGCTATAACTTCATTCTCGATGGGCAGATGAAAACCTTGGATGAGCAAATATCCGCGTTTTCTGTGGCGCTGATATTGGCCATTCTCTTCATGTATATGGTGTTGGCTTCCCAATTTGAAAGTTTCAAACACCCCTTCACCATCCTCCTGTCGGTGCCGCTGGCCATTGTGGGTGGGCTTATCACCTTGTGGCTCTCCGGAAATTTTGTCTCCATGGCGGCGATGATTGGTTTCATTTTGCTCATCGGCTTGGTGACGAAAAACGCCATTTTGTTGATTGACGGCGCCTTGCAAAACATGCGGGTAGGCGACGACATTTATACAGCTATGTTGAAAGCGGGGCCACGCAGGCTTCGTCCCATTCTCATGACTTCAGCGGCCATGGCCATTGGCATGGTGCCTACGGCCGTTGGTCGAGGCTTGGGCTCAGAGTTTCGCTCCCCCATGGCATTGTCGGTGATTGGCGGCGTCATTATGTCGACTTTCTTGACGCTGTTTGTTGTGCCCATTGCTTTTATTGTCTTTGAAGAGGTTGAGGCAAAGTTGCGCAAGTGGTTTGAGTTGAAGCCGCCAAGCCATATGTTGGTTGTTTTGCCCAGTGAAGAAGAGGCTGCAAAACTTGTATATGCCCAAAAAACCATCCTGCAAACGCTGCAAAACCTCGAAACCCAGCCAGGGCAGAAGGAAGAAGAGAGGTCTACCGAACATGCATAGGTTATTTGTTTTAGCGTTCTTGGGAATTTTAGGAATGCCCGCATTGGCACAGGAAAATGCGGCATTGCCCCCAACAGAAACACCTCCAACGGCAGTGTCCCCAACAGAAACACCTCAAACCCCCGTACTCCAAACAACCGCCTCGCCCTCCATGGCGGAGGACCTTTCCCGGCGGCCGGTTGGACTTGAAGAGGCCTTGCGTCTGGCGCTTGCCAACAATGCAAACATTAAAACGGCCAACTCAAAAGCGGACGCGGTGGCTGCACAAGCCAGCCGCGTTTGGGCGGCCGTGCTTCCTGACATTAAGGCTTCAGGCAGTTATGTTTATAGCAGCGTCGCTCAAAAGTTTGACATGAATCCCTTCATGGCGCTCATCGGCGGCGTTTTTCAACTGGAGCCTAAAAACACTGTCCTCCTTCCTGTCACCGAGATTGTTTCCCAAAACTCCTATTATGCTTCTCTACAACTCACCCAATTTTTGTTTACCCCGCAGATGTTTCTCATCAAAAACGCCTCGGCGGGAACAGAAGCTGCACGCCTTGGCACGAGGGACGCCATTGAGCAAATTTTGGGAGGCGTCGCCAAAACCTATTTGGCCATTGTCGGCATTGCTGCCATGGAGGAAGCCGCCAAAGATGCGGAGGCGGTAGCCTTGAGGCGCGAGAAGGATGCAAGGGCCAGAATTCGCGTCGGCAAAGCCGTCGAAACCGAATTGCTTCGTGCCTTGACAGACACAGCCCAAGCCCGCAGCCAGCTGGCTTATCTGGAAGGTCAACGCGAGGCTTTGTTGGCTTCTTTGGAGTCCATGACAGGCGAGCCCATTCGGCCAACCCCGACGGAAGATGCGGCTTTCATGGATTTTGGAGAGCCCAAAGACGAGGCGAATTCTCCTTGGGAAACCAGCTTCGGCATTTCGGCTGCTGAAAAAAACTTTGAAGTCATGCAACGTTTTTCCGATACGGACCCGATGACGTGGTTGCCGACTTTGGCGGCGAGCGCAAGAGGGCTTTATAACTCCAACATAGGCTTTACGAACAACCACTTCTCTTTCGACATAACGCTGGGGCTCACTTGGCACCTGTATGATCAAGGCGTACGTACAGCCACCACGCGTGAAAACCGCGCCAACCTGGTCGCAGCGAGAGCTCAACTCAATGGAGCCCGTCTGGAGACGCGCGCCAAATGGATAAGCGCGAAGAAAACACTCGACTCTGCACGTATGGCGGCGCTTCAGGCGCAAACCCAGGCGGACATGGCCACGCGCGTACAACAACAGGTGGAGTCTCTGTTTAAGGCGGGGATGGCCACCTCTCTGGAATTGTCCACGGCGGACAACGGCCGATTTTTTGCGGCGAGCAATGCAGCCCAAGCCCGCACGCAAATGGAAATTGCCCGAGTAGAGTTGGCGACGGTTGAAAACCGCATAGGAAACATTTTGGGCATTTCTCCTCCATAACGAACGCCCCCAAAAAAGCCAAAACGCGACAGGCCGCCCATTGTGGCGGCCTGTTGGTTTTGTTGCTTAGGGAGAGAGAGGGCTGAGGGAAGGCTATCCGTTGAGGGCCTGCGCACCCGAAACAATTTCAACCAATTCTCTCGTAATGGCCGCCTGTCGTGTGCGGTTATAGAAGAGGGAGAGTTTGTCGAGCATTTCGCCTGCGTTGTTGCTGGCGCTTTCCATGGCCGTCATACGGGCGCCATGTTCCGAGGCAATGCTTTCGAGCAGAGCGTGGTAGAGGCGCACAGCCAATGCGCGTGGAACCAAATGGTTCAACACCTCTTGGCTCGAAGGCTCATAGAGCGGCTCCATGGTGCCGGTGTCGTTGACATCCGCCGCGGGCATTTCAAAGGGCAGCAGCTGCACCATTCGGACTTTTTGGCTGATGGCAGAAATAAACTCATTGAAGCAGACGAAGACGGCGTCGACTTCTTTGGCCAAAAACCGCCCTATCATCTCCTCGCAAATGTCGGCGACAGCGGCATGGCTGAGTTGAGACATGAGTCCGGGGTAGTCCTTGCAAATGGACGTCCCGCGGTTTCTGAAAAACTCGTTTCCCTTGCGTCCCATGGTGAAGAGGCGCACCTCTTGCTGCTCGCTGTGCTCTTTGCAAAAGCGCAGCACGCGGCGGGAAATGCTGTGGTTAAACCCGCCGGCCAAACCCCTGTCGGAAGTCACCACAAAAACGGCAATGCGTTTTTTGTCTGTCCTGGATTCCAGCAGGGGATGTTGAAAGTCCTGCACTCCCAAGCGCCCCAAAATGCCGGCCATCATTTTGTCCAACGTACGCGCATAGGGACGTGCAGCGACGGCAGCGTCCTGAGCCCTGCGCAGTTTCGCTGCAGCCACCATTTTCATGGCCTTGGTTATTTGCCGGGTGCTTTTGACGGAGCGGATACGTTTTCGAATGTCGCGAAGAGAGGCCATGACGCTGCGCAACCTAGCGATGAAGTGGGCCCGCGTCAACCTTGCTGCGTCGAATTATGTTGAATTAAAGGCATTTTCCTCCGGGCGAGGAAAAAATGTTTGGGGAATGGAATAAATGAGAGGACTGCTGCGTCCATTCCCCATGAAAACACATATTCCTTGGTTGGCGTTGCTTGCTTTTGTCTTCATGCTTCCTTTAGATGTGCTTGCAAGCGGCCACCCCCATGGGCCCCCTGCAAGTCACCACCACCCTCCCCCTCAAACACGTCTAGAGAAACGCTGTACCAAAGGCTATTATGAGCAGGTATGGGTAGAACCCAGCTGTGAAAGGGTTCGACACAGAAGAATCTGCCGTGCCGGCTATTACAGGCGTGTTTGGAGGCCCGGCCACTGCGAAATGGTTGAAGTCCCCGTTCGACACCACCGCTAAATTTTTTTCGCTGGAGGGGGGCAGCCTCTCTTATTTTATAGGGTATCTCCAAGTGTTTCAGGTGTATGAAGAGAGGGCATAGGCCAGGGGGGTGAAAAAAACTGCCCACAACAATGTACGTTTTATCAGCAGGGTATGAGCTTTTCTTGACAGCTTTTTCTCAGAGGGCATAGAGTCGGTCGCAGGTTTGTAGGACATCCTCTAGAGGTTGTTTTGGCCTTATGGGGTTTTTGACTGGCATTTTTGATTGGTATTTTTTTTGACTGGCATTTTTTTCGGGAGGCATCGCTTCAATGAATTTGGCGAACATTGGGTTGGTTTTCGCTGTTGAGGTAGCCGGTGGTTCCAGGAGTCTTTTGGAGGAATTTTCTTGGCGCGTAAAGGGGGGAGGTCTCGATCTCATCCCCATTTTCGCCTGTATGATTGTGGTGCTTTTCATTGTGGTGGAGCGAGGCATCGCCCTCTATGCCCGCTATAATATCAGCAAGAACGCTTTCTTGCGCGGGCTCCGCAAACACCTTTATGCAGGGGACTTGGACAAGGCCGTTCACTATGTGACAGGCCAGAAAGCAACGCCGCTGACTTCGGTGATTAAAGCCGGGCTGTTGAACGTTCCGCGTGGCGAAGAAGATGTGCAAGCTGCATTGGACGAGGCAGCCTTGCGGGAAATCCCCAAAGTCGAAGCGCGCAGCGGCTATTTGGCCATGCTTGGAAATGCGGCCATGTTGCTGGGTCTGCTCGGAACCGTCAGCGGATTGATTGGCGCTTTCTCTGCGGTGGGAACGGCTTCTGCCCAGGAAAGAGCCACCATGTTGGCAACAGAAATTTCCAAGGCCATGAATTGCACTTATTTTGGATTGGCCGTGGCGATTCCTTCTTTGATTGCCTTCTCCATCTTCATGGGACGAACGCAGGCGATGATTAACGACATCAACGAGACCTCCGTGGCTGTGTTGAACCTCGTTGTCAACAATAAAGAGAAATTTAAGAATACCAATATTCAGAATTATTCTGACGACTAAGTCAACACGAGCAAAAGCTCGGGAGCTTCTATGGCAACCGGTGGATTGGATTCGGGATTCGGTGTTCGCGGCCGCAAACGCAAGCCGTTGGACACCACCATCAACCTCGTCCCCTTCATTGACTTGATGGCCATTACCATCTCGTTTCTGATTATGACGGCAGTATGGACGCAAATTGGTCGTTTGCAGGTGGCACAAATGAGCGCGGATTCGGATGGCTCTATTGGTCCACAGGACATGCAAAAAACGCCTGTGAGCATGCTGATTACGAGTGAAGAGGCGCGCATTACGGTAGGCATCAACGAGCGCATCGCCATTCCATTGACGCGCGACAAAAACGGCTTCCTCATGACAGAGGACTTTAGGCGCGCCTTTGACGAAATCAGCCGCGAATTGCCGGAACAGAATGATTTGACATTGGTGCCGGAAGACTCCGTGAAATATTCTGATTTGGTTCGGATTGTGGATGCTGCCGTGGGCGCAAAGCTGACGGCAGTGGCCATCTCCCCCGCTTCTATTTGAGAAAAACGATGCCTATTCAAGTTCCAGGAAAGCGCTTTGGAAAACGGCTTGCCAACTCCCGCATTTTCGGCAAGTCCAACATGCAAACCAGCAGGCCTTCCAATGTGGATTTGTTTTTGACGCCTCTGGTCGACATGTTCGTCATTGTCGTTCTGTTTTTGATGGCGAACTTCTCTGCAACAGGTGAAGTGCTGTCCATGCGGCCCGACATTCGCTTGCCGGAGGCTGCCAACCCCATGGAAATGCAGGAATTGGATGTGCCCGCCGTCATCATTTCTCGCACCGATGTGGTTTTTGAAACCAAAGTGGTGGCAACAACCGAGGATTTGGAAAGAGCCGAAGAGTTGAGCGTCCCCTTGCTGAAACAAGAGTTGGAAAACCAACTCAAGGCGCTTGAGGCGCGCATGGGGGGGGAAGTCACCGGAGAGGGGTTTAGGGACATTAACTTGCAGGCGGACCAAGACATTCCCTTCTCCGTCATTAAGCGCGTCATGTATACCTGTGCGGCGGCCGGCTATTATAACATTAACTTTGCCGTCCTCTCCGAGGATGAGTCTAAAGCCAAAACCCCCGCCGTTTCCCTCTAAACTGCCTCCCTCTTAGCCCCCCTTTATCGCCATTGCCCCCCCCTGCCCTAGGGCTTAGCCCTTAGCCGGGGGGTTGCTGTTTGGGCCGTATGCACATGTGTCCCCTGTCCCCTGTCCCCTGTCCCCTGTCCCCTGTCCCCTGTCCCCTGGGACATGCTCCCATTGACGGTGTTGCGCGGGGCACTTTCTTTGGCCTGCCCCATGGCCCATGGGACAGGAGAGCCCCCCCTGACGCAAACCTCGTAGGTGTACCCCCCTCCCCCCTCTCCCATGGGGTATGGAAACATTTGACGGCATGCACTTCAACGAGGAGCTGGCCCAAAAAGCCAAAAGAAGGGAAGATACCCCCTCAAGTTTTGACGGTGGCTTTGTGGGCAAAGGCCATGCTAGAGAGCAAAACCCATGTGGACTTGGCTGGTTTCGGCGTTTGAACAAATGGTACAATGGCTGAGGGAGCCCGGGGAGTTGATTGCCTGGGGCGGCTACCCGGGGCTGGCTTTGGTTATTTTTGCGGAGACGGGGGCCTTGGTATTCTTTTTGCCGGGGGACTCCCTGCTGGTTACGGCAGGGCTTTATGCCGCTAAAGGGGACTTGAATATTTGGGCCCTCAACCTCCTCTTGGCCCCCATGGCCGTATTGGGGGACGCCGTCAGCTATTCCATTGGCCTGCGCGGGGGGGCCCGGCTGTTTCAAAACCCCAACGCGCGCTTTCTCAAACCACGCTATTTGGAGGCCGCCCGGGCCTTCTATGAGAAACACGGCGGCAAGGCCATTGTGCTGGCGCGCTTTATGCCCCTCGTGCGTACCTTCGTCCCCGTCGTCGCCGGTATGGCCAAAATGCCCTATAGGCGTTTTGCTACCTATAATGTTATGGGCGGCATAGGGTGGATTTTGTCCATGACGCTGCTGGGGTTTTTCCTCGGAAATGCCGTCCCCAACATAGAGCAACACATTGAAAAACTCATTGTGCTGGTGGTGCTGGTTTCCATTGCCCCCGGCCTCTGGGCCGCCTTTAAACAGTGGCTGAATAAAAGACGCGCGGCCCCCCCCTCTTAGGCTTGGCTATACCCCTAAGGGGCATGCTAAAATTGGGGTATGCCCCCCCCCCTTCTCCATGTCGCCGCCCTCGCCTGCCCCGCTCCCCTGGGACGCTTTGAGGACAACCTCCAACACATTTTCGCCTGCCTCGGAACCGCCCACGCCGCACAAACAGACTTGGTGGTGTTGCCCCTGGGCGCCTTGGGCGGCGCCCCCCTCGGAGGCCTCGCCCACCTCCCCTCTTTCCTGGAGGCCGAGGCCAAGGCCTTGGCCATACTCACGCAGGCTACGCGCCGGTGGCGCCCAGCCTGCGCTTTGGGGGTACGTCTTCTGCATGAGGGGAGGCTGCTGCACGCCGTGGCCGTTTGCGCCAAAGGGCAACTCTGGGGACTGGCGCCGGGCGCCCCACCCTATATGGAAAACCTTGGCCAACCCTGCCCCGCCTCCCTCCTTCCCAACCCTCAAACCTGGTCCCCCCCCCTGGCCTACCGGGCCCCCCTGGGCGAAATGGCCCCCTCGGAAATACCCCTGGGAAACCTCCGCTTCCAACTCGGCCAGTGGACCCTCTCCTTCGGCCTTAACGAAATACCCCCCCCCAGCGAAGGCCTACACCTGCTCGGCTTGTGCCAGGCCCTCCCCTGGTTCTTCGACGCCCCACAGGCCGCCTTCCACACCCCCTGCGCCCTTGTACGCGCCAACTTGTGCGGGGGGGGCGGGGAGTGGCTCTTCCCCGGCGAGGCCAGCCTCGTCAACTCGGCCCTCGGGAATAACCCCGGTTATTCCAGAAGTACCCCCCGCTTTAGGCCTGCCGCCATCTATGGTTGCCTCCAGGCCCCCTTGGACGAAAACGAGGGGGGGGGACCCCTTGCCACCCGCTCGCAAACCTCCTCACCCCTAGCCGTGAGCTCCCTTCAACATAAAACCGCTCTGCCCCCGGCTTCTACCCCCTGTATCCACCTGCCCTTTGGGGACCCCCCCCTTCCTCTGGAACCTGCTCACCCTGCTCACCCTGCTCACCCTGCTCACCCTGCTCACCCTGCTCACCCTGCTCACCCTGCTTCCTCTGCGCCTCCTGTAGAACCCCCCCCTTCGGGTTTGGGCTTTCAACACATTCGGATAGATGGGGAGGGCAGCGCGGACCTGGAAACAAGTCCTACAGAGTTCGGCCGGCCGGGGACAGTATGGAGCCCCCCGCCAACGGCTAGGGGGGGGGTTATACCCAAGGACAGGGAATATAGGGAGTATAGGGAGTGTAGGGGGGGGCCTATGGGCACAACCGAGGGGGGGCCTGGGGACGAAGAAGCCCAACACATGGAAGCGCTTTGGGAGGCCTTGGCCTTTGGACTGGGGGAATACATAAAAACGGCGGGGTGTTTTAAATGTATAGGCTTAGGGCTTTCAGGGGGGAGGGACTCGGCCTTAGGGCTTTTGGTAGCCTGGCGGTGGGCCCATAGCCAACCTAACCCCCCCCCCTACCCTCAGGTATATGCTTTCTCTATGCCCTCCCCCTATTCCTCCCCTCAAACACGGAAGGCCGCCCAAACCCTGGCCGAGGAGTTGGGCGTCTGCTTCGCGGAGCTTTCCATAGAGGCGGCCTATGCGCGTGAGAAGGAGGCCGTCGAGTCCATGCTGGGGCATGCGGCCAACGACACCACCCTCCAAAACATTCAAGCGCGTATCCGCAGCCTGCGTATGTGGAATTGGGCCAACAGCGCGCAGGCCCTGTTTCTGCAAACCGGCAACCACAGCGAGAAGGCGGTGGGCTATACCACTTTGGGGGGGGACTTTTCGGGGGGGTTTGCCCTGCTGTCGGACTTGCCCAAAACCGTGGTTATCCGCCTGCTTCACCACATACAAAGCCGCCTGCATTTGGAGGGCCTTGAGCGCATATTGGCCCTGCCGGCGGGCCCCGAGTTGGCCCAAGGGCAAAAAGCCGAAGCCGAGTTAATGCCTTTCCCCCTCTTGGACACCTTATTGGAGGGCCTATTGGGGGAGGGGCTTTTGGGGGAGGGCCTGCTGGCCTTCGCCCAACAACGCCTGCCCCCCATGGACAGCCAGGCCTTGCGCAAGCACATAAACCGCCTACAAAGGCTGGTATTTTTAAACCAACACAAATGGCGCCACGCCCCCCCTGGGCTACGCCTCTATTCCAAAAGCCTCTCCCGCTTCTATTGGCCCTTGGGCAGCCCCCCCCCTGGCTGCCTCGGGGAGTTGGGCTAGGGGGGTTTATTTCGTTGTTCATAAACGGTTTTGTTTAGGGGGGGGTTATTTTGAAGAAATGGATTGAGGGTACTGGTTATAAACCCATAATTAATATTATTCGAATATAGGGTTAACAAAATATATTTAGGAATAAAAACATTGGGTTATAAGATAAGTATTTAAATACAATATGTTCGTAATACAATAGCTAACATTATCTAATTTAGCCCTCTTTTGTTTTTTTATATTCTTATATCCCTTCTCGCATTAGATTGTGTTGCGAAGTATTGCCGTGTAGCTGTTTTGACCAGTTCAGGAGAAGGAACCCATGATGAAATTGAGATGGATGTTTTTGTTTGTTGCGACCATGGCTTTGGTAGGTTGCTCCTGTGGCGATGATTGTGACGTCGACGCGGACTGTGACGGAGAAAACCAAGTATGCAACGAGGACAAAAAGTGCGTTGACAAAGAAGTCATTCCGCCGCCCTCTGAGGATGAGAGTTGTGACGCAGAAAACCCCTGTGAGGGGGAAGGGGAGGTGTGTCAGCCTGGTGAAGAGGATGCGGATAAGGGCACTTGTGTCATACCCATTGAAGGTTGCACAGAGGAGCAAACCTCGGTGTGCAATGCGACGAACTCTGTGTGCAGCATCACCCATGGGGAGCCTGAGTCTGTGGAGTGCAATCCGGCCGACGACGAGTTGGACCTCTCTGCATGTGAAGAGGCCAATAATGAAGATGGCTGCGATACAGACAGCGAAGTCTGCTATGTCGCTGCGGGCGAAACAGAAGGCAACTGTGTAGGCTATGATGAAACCGAGCCCTCGGCAGAGTGTTTTGAGGAAGTTGACGACGGGAGCGGAAATATGGTGATGGCGCCCAAATGTGAGCTATGTGTGGCCACGGCGGCGAAAGCTGAACAAATTGCTTGTGTGTCGGCTGCTTGTGCCGGGCCGTGCGACGGCGACGAAGTGTGTGTTTTGGAAGATGAGGTTGCAGGATGCGTGAAGATTGAGGAGCTTCCTGCCGCGTGCACGACGAGCGCCAATGTCTCAACCTGTGCTGCCGATGAAGTATGTGGTGAAGGCGAGGTTTGTTTCAAGCCCATTGAAGCGGCTGCTGAAGAAGAATAAGGCCAAGCGCCCGGCGTGAAGAGACGACACTTGAGTCTCTTCACACGTTTTTGCATGTGAAGGCCGCAGTGCATTCTTGGAGAAAAAGCCATGTGAAAGCCGCATGGCTTTTTTGTGTCGTTAAAACAATTCTTCTGCCCTCCCGGGCGTTGTTTTCTTGGGCCTGCGGCCCGGCCGTTTTTAAAAACAATTTTTCTGCCCTCCCGGGCGGGGTTATTGGTGCTGGGCCTGCGGCCCGGGCGTCTCCGCTGCGCGGCGGCAGTAGGTTTCGCCTACCGGCGAGTCACTTTTTTGTGTGACAAAAAAGTAACCAAAAAAACACCCTCTGGGGCCCTGCCGGGGGCTCCTGCAGCACTCGCGACCCCCTCGAACTCTT
>WQYA01000035.1 GCA_009781495.1 Cystobacterineae bacterium | reverse complement strand
GTTGGAGTAGCAGAAGAGTTCGAGGGGGTCGCGAGTGCTGCAGGAGCCCCCGGCAGGGCCCCAGAGGGTGTTTTTTTGGTTACTTTTTTGTCACACAAAAAAGTGACTCGCCGGTAGGCGAAAACTGCAGCGCCCGCGCAGCGGAAATGCCCGGGCCGCAGGCCCAGCACCCAAAACCCCGCCCGGGGGGGGCAAAAAAACCGTTTTAGAAACAGCCGGGCCGCAGGCCCAGCAATAACCCCCCTCTGAATGGGCGAAAAGAATGTTATATCCCCCCCCGCAGCCCTGAGCCTTAAACAACTACCACCCCCCCGGCTATGCCGGTACCCCTCCAGGGAGGGGAATTTTAAAGACAGCCGGGCCGCAGGCCCAGCACCAATACCCCCCCCCGGAGGGTAAAAAAATTGTTTTAAAAAACGGCCGGGCCGCAGGCCCAGCAATAACCCCCCGCCCGGGGGGCGAAAAGAAATATTTTTAACCCCCCCCCCTTAGACGTCATTTAAAAATGAGATAGTGGGTTAGCTGGATATAAAATGATAACCATAAACCCTACGCCCCCTGGCCCTACCCTGGTTATAGGGGCGGGGCTTGCCGGGGTAGAAGCCGCTTTTTGGCTGGCGCGCCACGGACATGCGGTTGTCCTCGTGGAACAAAAACCCCACCAACGCTCCCCGGCCCACCAAAGCGACTTGCCCGCCGAATTGGTATGCAGCAACTCCCTGCGCTCCGACGAGCCGCTGACGGGCATAGGCCTTCTGCATGAGGAGTTGCGTTTGCTGGACTCCCTGGTGCTGCGCGCTGCCGACGCCCACCGTGTGCCGGCCGGCAGCGCCCTGGCTGTGGACAGGAGCGCTTTTTCTCAAAGCATTGCCGACAGCTTGCAAGGCCTGCCGGGGCTTTCGTGGAAACACGAGGAGGCTACCTGCATGCCGGAGGGGGAGGGCCTGTGTATTGTGGCTACAGGCCCGCTGACTTCAGAGGCCTTCAGCCAGGCTTTGGCGCCGCTGTTGGGCGACAAACTCTATTTTTATGACGCCATTGCCCCCGTAGTCGCCGCTGACTCTATTGATATGGAAATGGCTTTCCGCCAGGGGCGTTTCCAGAAGGGGGAGGACTACCTTAACCTGCCCCTGGATAAGGAGGGCTACCTCTGTTTTATACACGCCCTACGTACAGCCCAAAAAGTACCCCCCCACGCCTTCGAGGAGTTGCGCTATTTTGAGGCCTGCCTGCCCATTGAGGCCATGGCGGAGCGCGGGGAGGAGACTTTGGCCTTTGGCCCCCTCAAACCTATAGGGCTGCGCTGCCCGCGTACGGGCAAACGCCCCCATGCTGTGGTGCAGTTGCGCCAGGAGGACAGGGCCCAAACCGCCTATAACCTGGTAGGCTTCCAAACGCGCCTCACCTATGCGGAGCAGAAGCGGGTGTTTGGGAGTTTGCCGGGCTTGCAGAATGCGCGCTGGTTGAGGCTGGGGCAAATACACCGCAACACGTTTATGGACGCGCCGCGGTTGTTGGGGGAGGACATGTCGCTGGTGGCAAAGCCCACCCTCTTTTTCGCAGGGCAAATAACCGGGGTAGAGGGTTATACAGAGTCCGCGGCCTCCGGGGTATTGACGGCCATGGCTGTGCAGGCGCGCCTGGAGGGGAGGGTTTTTATACCCCCACCCCCCGAGACGGCCCTAGGGGCCCTCTATGTACACTTGAGAGGGCAACTTTCCTCGGCCCAGAGGAGTTTTCAACCTACGCACATAAATTTTGGATTGTTTCCCCCTTTCCCGGCTAAACTCAGGAAGAGTGACAGGAAGGCAGCCCTTGTTGCGAGGGCGAGGGCGGGGTTTAGGGCATGGGCGGGGAGGGTTTTACCATAGCTTGCCGGGAGAACGGAATATGAAGCATGTTTGGTGGGTTTTTGCCTTGGCGCTTGCAGGATGCAAGCCTTCTTCAGTGCCTCCCAAGCCCCTAGGTGAGCCGTTGGTGAGAGGCCAACTCAGCAACATTCAGCTGTTGCCTGGCGGGACACACGTACGTTTTTTAGCGGATGCGAGAAGTCCCCAAACACAAGAGACGGCCTCTTTGTTGAAGTTGGGCAAGCTTTATTTATTCAACTTAAAAACTCGGCAACAGACGGAGGTTGGGAAGCAAGTCGCCAATTTTATGGAGGCGCAGCATGCGACTGCCGACGGGGAATACCTCGTATTCCTCGATGCGTTTAATGTAAAAACGAAGACAGGCAGTTTGCGCTGTGTGGAGGTTGCGCGGGCGGTGGTTGGAGAGGCCCTTGGGGAGGACGTCAGTTTTTTTGTGGTTTCTCCTCAAACCCGGCAGTTGGCTTTTGTAGAGGGGGGCATTTTAAAGGTAGGGGAGTTACCCCAGGGCCCATTTAAGGCCATAGCCGAAGGGGTCGTCAACCTAGAGTTTTCCCAGGATGGGACGATGCTGGCTTTTAAGAAGAGGCTGGAGGAGAACGGGCAGCTTTGGGTAGTGGATTTACAAGGGGTGGAGGAGAGGAAGCCTCGGCTGGTTGCCGCGCACACCGGCAATTACCGTCTCAGCAAGGATGGGAACAAGCTGGCATTTACGGCCAAAGAGGCGCCCAAGGAAGTGGCCTACCGTTTGTTTTTCGCCGACACGCGCAAAGAGTCCGCCCCGAAGCAGCTTTCTCAAGAGATGTTTCGTTTTCTATTGTCCCCGGATGAGCGCTGGTTGGCCTACATAGAAACCAAGACGCCGGAAAAGCCAGGGATGCTTTGGATAAAGCCCCTGGAGGAGAAGGGGGGGGAGGCGCAAATGTTGGGGGACCGGGTGATGGATTTTGGTTTTGCCTCAACGGGGGAGGCCTTAGCGTGGCGTGAGGCCTACTATGGCAATGAGGGTTTATTGGCGGTGGTACAACTGAAGGGGGGGGACTTGGAGCCCCAAAGGCTGACGCCGCGCACGCGGCATTGGCAGTGGAATGCGCAGGGGCAGGCTTTGGCCTATACGGCGATGGTTTCCAACCCGGAGGTTTCGGTGGACTTGTTTTCCTTCCGCCTGGGGGACAAGGCGCCCACCAAAGTGCATGCCTGGGTTTATGAATATGCCTTTTCCACGGACGGCGAAAAACTCCTGTTTGAAGCCAACTGTACGCGGGAGGGGCGCAGCTGCGAGCTTTTGTCCACCCGGCTGCAAGAAGGGGAAGTTGCCCTCAAAGAGAAGTTGGCTGAGGGCGTCTACAGCTTCAAACAGTCCGCCGACGGCCAACATATGTATTGGCTGCACATGACGCCGACGGCGCCTGTGCAAACCCAGCTTTGGGTAACAGGCATGGCCAACCCCAGCCCCCAAAAGTTGGCCGACCATATACACCTTCCCCCCCCCCTGGCCCTGGACGAGACGGGGAAAAAATTCCTCTACATTTCCAACCAACCTGGCCACGAAGGACTCTACCTTACAGAGATGAAGCCCTGAATGGGCGTGAAATTCGACGGCGCGCCGCTGTGGCCTTAGAGTGGGCCTATGCCCAGGCATGCAGACGACGAGGCTGTCAGCAAAGCGGACGACGAGGACATTGAGGCGTTTTTGACGCAGTTGCGTGTGGTGCGAGGCATGTCGCCGCGCACGTTGAAGGCCTATGCTTCGGATTTGAGGCTGGCCGGCGACTACCTTGCGAAGCAGGGGGTAGGGTTTAAGAAGGCGACCCATTTACATTTGCGAGGTTTTTTAGGGATACAGGAGGCCCATTGTGCGCCGGCGACGCGCGCGCGCCGCGTGGCCGCCCTGCGTATGTTTTTTCGTTATTTGGTGAAGGAGGGGAAGGCAGCGGAGGATTTGGGGGAGAAGCTGAAGACGCCCAAAGTCCCCAGGCGGTTGCCGCACATTTTGTCCGTGGACGAAGCTTTTGCTTTGCTAGACGCCCCGAGTGAGGAAGAGCTGTTGCCGTCTAGGGACAAGGCCATGTGGGAGATGCTTTATGGTGGGGGTTTTAGGGTAAGCGAGTTATGCCAATTGGACATTTCAGGGCTAGAAATGGGCCAGGGGTTGGTCCGCGTATGGGGAAAGGGGAGCAAAGAGCGCATTTGCCCCATTCATACAGGGGTATTGGAGGCTTTGAGGAATTGGCTGAGCAAGCGGGAGTTGCTGTTGAAGAAGTGCAAGAAGGAGAGTGCGGCATTGTTTCTCAACAACCGAGGCACCCGGCTTTCCGTGCGCAGCGTCCACCGCCTGTTGCATGCCTATGTGCAGAAGCTTGGGCTGCACGTGGGGCTGTCGCCGCACAGCCTGCGCCACACCTATGCGACGCATTTGTTGGCGGGTGGCGCCGACATACGCGTCATTCAAGAGTTGTTGGGGCATGCGAGTTTGTCGACGACGCAGCGCTACACGCAGGTTTCTTTTGAGTTGCTGCAGAAGGTATATGACTTAGCCCACCCCCGCGCCTAACCCCTCCCTACCCCTGGACACATGGAAGGAGTTGGAGGCATTCCCCAGGACAGGAGGTGGCTAGCGGAGGGGAGGAAACCTGTGTTTGCCAAATAGAGGAACATTCATTTTCAAGTTGTCCTCAAGGCTGCTAAAGGCTTGCAACATGTTTCATGGAACAACCATCCTTTGTGTACGAAAAGACGGGCACACGGTGCTTGGGGGGGACGGGCAAGTGACGTTGGGCAACTCTGTTTTGAAGGGGAATGCGAAGAAAGTCCGTCGGCTGGCGGACGGGCAGGTATTGGCGGGTTTTGCGGGCTCCACTTCAGACGCATTCACCTTGTTTGAGCGTTTTGAAGGCAAACTGAAGGAATGTCAAAACCAGTTGCCGCGAGCCTGTGTGGAATTGGCCAAGGACTGGAGGGCCGACAAATTTTTGCGAAGGCTGGAAGCGATGTTGATTGTTGCGAACAGAGACAGCAGTTTCATTTTGTCGGGAACGGGTGATGTTGTGGAGCCGGAGCATGGCCTTGCGGCCATTGGCTCCGGCGGCTCCTATGCGCTTGCGGCGGCGAGGGCTTTGGTGGAGCATTCCCAACTAAGTGCGCGGCAGATTGTAGAGGCGGCGTTGGGGATTGCCGCGGACATTTGCATTTATACCAACCACAACCTTTCTTTTGAGGAGCTATAAACCGATGGCCCCTTTAACGCCGCGGGACATAGTGAGCGAGTTAGACCGTTATATTATTGGCCAGAAAGCGGCCAAGCGAGCTGTTGCGATTGCGTTGAGGAACCAGTGGCGCAGGCAGCGGGTTGCGGAGGATTTTAGAGACGAGATACAGCCGAAGAACATTATTTTAATTGGGCCTACAGGGGTAGGCAAGACAGAGATTGCGCGTCGCTTAGCGAAGCTGGCGAGAGCGCCTTTTATAAAGGTAGAAGCCTCAAAGTTTACCGAAGTAGGCTATGTTGGGAGGGACGTAGACTCCATGGTGAGGGACTTGGTAGAGGCGGCGATTGCGTTAATTCGCGAGGAGAAGACGGAACATTTTCGGGCCAAGGCCCGGGAGTTGGCAGAGGACAGGTTGGCCGACTTGCTTGCAAACCCTGGAAAGTCCACCCAACCCCTTCGGCATTTGGGAGGGGCATTGCCCTCGTCGCCTTCGGTTTTGAGTGAAGCTGAGCGTGAGAAGTTGAGGGCCCAGCTGCGGACAGGGACTTTGGACCAGGAGTTTGTTGAGCTTGAAGTGAAAGAGACGCAATTGGCTTTCATGAAAAACTTTTCAGGCCAGGGGCTTGAGGAGTTTGGAATTAACCTTCAGGATTTTTTTCGCAACGTCCCAGGAATGGAGCGCACCAAGAAGCAGAAAATGAGTGCGCCGACGGCTTTGTTGTTGCTGGAGAAGGAAGAGCTTTCCGGGTTGATGGACCAAGACAACATTCAGAGTGAAGCTTTGTCTCGTGCAGAAAAGTCCGGGATTATTTTCATTGATGAGATTGACAAAATTGCAAGTCGCTCCAGCGGCCAAGGCACGGGGATTGACGTTTCTCGGGAAGGGGTGCAGCGCGACATTTTGCCGATTGTTGAAGGCAGCACGGTGACGACGAAATATGGAAGTTTGAAGACGGACCATGTTTTGTTTATTGCTGCGGGTGCGTTTCACCTTTCCAAGCCTTCGGATTTGATACCTGAGCTGCAAGGGCGTTTCCCCATTCGTGTGGAGTTGGAAGCGCTTTCAGGAAGCGACTTGGAGATGATTTTGCGGGAGCCCAAAAATTCGCTTGTTCGCCAATATACGGAGCTTTTGGCGACAGAGGGCATTGCGTTGAGTTTTGAGGACGATGCGATTAAAGAATTGGCTTTGTTTGCATGTCAAGCCAATGAACGCATGCAGAACATTGGCGCGCGCCGTTTGCATACCATTATGGAGTGCCTGTTGGATGAGATTTCATTTTCCGCCTCAGAGAGGGTGGAGAAAGAATTTCGTATAACAGCGGACTATGTGAAGGAGAAACTAAAGCCACTCCTACAATCTGAAGATATTTCCCGTTATATACTCTAAATTGTTTTTGAGAGATTCCCATGCCCGACAACCAAAGCATTATTCAGAAAACGGATGAATATTTATTGCACAACAGTGCGAGGCAGCCCATTGCTGTACTCCGTGGGGAGGGCGCCTATGTTTGGGATGCGAACGGGAAGCGTTATTTGGATTTTATGGGTGGAATAGCGACGTGCGCCTTGGGGCATTGTCACCCTGTGCTTGTGGAAGTGGCCAAGCGGCAATTGGAGAGGTTGTGGCACGTCTCCAACATTTTCCACACACAGCCCCAGGTGGAGTTGGCAGAGAAGCTGGTGAAGGTTTCAGGTTTTTCCAAGGCTTCTGTTTTCTTTTGCAACTCTGGAGCTGAAGCCAACGAAACCATGTTGAAGCTGGTGCGTCGCGCACAGAAAGACAAGGGGCACCCAGAGCGCTATGAGGTGATTTCGTTTGAAAGCTCTTTCCATGGCCGGACTTTGGCGACGGTTGCAGCGACGGGGCAAGAAAAACACAAGAAGGGTTTTGAGCCTTTGCCGGCGGGTTTTGTTCATGTGCCGTTTGGCGACATAGAGGCTGTGGAAGCGGCGGTTTCTTCTCAGACGGCCGCCATTTTGGTAGAACCCATTCAATGTGAGGGTGGGGTGAAGCCAGCGCCCCAGGGATTTTTAAGGGCTTTAAGCCAGCTATGTGAAAAGAAGGGTTTATTTCTATTGGTAGATGAGGTGCAGACAGGCATGGGGCGTACGGGGAAGTGGTTTGGTTTCCAGCATGATGGGATTTTGCCTTCCGCGTTTTCTCTGGCGAAGGCTTTGAGCAACGGCCTGCCTATTGGGGCCATGGTTTGCAATGCAGAGCTTGCCCCTTCGCTGCCTCCGGGGAGCCACAATTCAACTTTTGGAGGCAACCCTGTGGCGACGGCTGTTGGCTCTGCGGTGATGGATTTGTTGAGTGAAGGCCATTTATTTGAAGAAGTTGCGCGCAAAGAGGCGCGGTTGAAGCAAGGTTTGCTCAAAACCCAGCAGCGGTTTCCAAAGTTGATTAAAGAAGTGCGAGGCAGGGGTTTATTGCTGGGCATAGAGTTTCCATTCCCCGTAGGCCCGATAATAGCGCGTTGCGCAGAAGCTTCCTTGTTGGTGGTATCCGCCGGAGAGAATGTGGTGCGGTTTATGCCCTCTTTGCTGTTGACAGACGAGCAGATGGATGAGGGGATTGAAATTTTCGAGAAAGCTCTCTCGTTGCTTTAGTTGTTTTGCTAGCCTAAGTGAAGTGGAGGGAGAAGGGTTTTCGATGGGGAAGGGCCAGCAAGAGGGATCGAACGATGAGGGTTTCCTATGCCCAGAAAAGGGCAGGACATGTCTGAGGCAAAGAAAGAGCGAGACGCAGAGGATGTGGATGAGGCTGTACTGATGTCGCCGAGTTTGGCTGCCGACTTGGGTGACCTGAGCGACACAGATCGCTTTCCTGCGTTTGAGGGGCTTGACAACAGGCTGGACGAAGCCAATGCCTTATTAGAAAAAGCGTCAAGGATGCTGGAGCTCGACAACCACAGTGGCGCCATTGAGCTGATTTCAAAAGCAGCAGCATTGGCTCCGGAACACCCGCGAATAGCGCCGTTGAAGTTGCGCAGTGAAACCACTTTGTTGGCGATGCTGGAGTCCAGGCTGGGAAATTTGGAAGCGATTCCTTTTATAAAATTGCGTGGCGAAGAAATTCTCTGGTTGAACCTGGACGGCAAAGCAGGTTTTGTTTTGAGCAAAATGGATGGCCGGACGAATTTAAGCCGATTGCTTTCTCTTCCCGGAATGTCGCGTCTGGAGTTGGCGCGTATTCTGAGTCAGCTTCTTGACAACGGTGTCATAGGCATGGGCTGAGATGAGCGCTGGCAATGTGTTTGTTTTGAGGTGAAGGGCTATGTTTGAGCCAAGAGGAAGGCGCTCAATGCTTCTTCTCTCCATTTGTCGAGTTTTTGGTGCAGCTCTTCTTGGCTTCCAAGGTTTTCGACAACCCACGTGGCACGTTGGCGTTTGATTTCGATGTCCATTTGGGACGTCATGCGCGCAAGGGCATGTTGTTTAGAATAGGTGTTGCGCTGCATGAGGCGTTGGAGTTGCATTTCATAAGGCGCATAAATCAACAAAGTGGCTTTCACGAAAGCATCGCCGCCGGTTTCAAAAAGCAAAGGCGCATCATAGAAGACGACAGGCATTTGCTCCGCTTCAAATTGCTGTTGTTGTTTTTTCACGAGTGCGCGAATGGCAGGATGCATGAAGGCATTGAGTTTTTGTCGTGCTTCTGAATTTTCAAACACTTCCTCCGCCAAGCGTGTGCGAAAATCCTCTGTCTGAGCTTGTGTAATTTCGGGGAAAAGAGATTTTATTTCTTGAAGGCGCTCACTGAAAACATGTTTGGCCAACAAATCCGCATCGATGATTCCAAAGCCGAAATTGCGAAGACAGCGAGCGGCCGTTGTCTTGCCTGAAGCGATGCCTCCTGTGAGACCGATAAGCGTTGTACTCATCTCCAGCCACCTATGGATAGACATGCAAAGGACAAGTCTGCTGCTTATTCTACGCGAAGGACTAGAATTTTTCGAAAGAAGACTTCATGTATTCAAAAAAATGTTTATTGCTCTCATTGTCTGTTGCTGGGCTTTTGGCCTGCCCGGCAGACAAGACAGAGGCCGGCGGCAACAGAGGGGAGAGTGCTACAAGCCACGTCGGCATTGGAGATTATGGAGACAAGGTTGTAGCTGGTGGCAAGGACAGTGGTGGTAGCGGCTGGAAAAAAGGGGGGGCTTCAGAGATTCAGGTAAAATGGAATTTAGAGAATTGGGGTTTAGGGGCGGGTGGGGGCGTTAACGTCCCTAACATTGTTGCGGAGGGTGTTAAAGCAGACGCTTCAAAGAGCCTCATTCTCGGCCACAGTCTCCAGCATATGTGGTTAACGGATTCAGCCAACGACATGGTTTCAAAAATAGACATGCGTACAGGGCGTGAATTGGCGCGCTACCGCAGTGTGAGTGCAAGAGAATGCAAAGCGGGCCAGTCTGCAGCGGAGTGTGAAGTTTCCCGGCCGGTTATTTCTGGCAATTATTACCCAAGCAGCACAGCCACAGATCATGAAGGAAACCTATGGGTAGCCAACCGTGGTGGCGGCGCCAACGATACGTCTTATCGTCCAGGTATGGTGACGAAGATTGCAGCGGACGAAAGTTTTTGCATAGACCGAAACGGGAACGGCCAAATTGACACCAGCAGAGATTTGAATGGCAACGGCATCATTGAAGACGATGAGATGGTGGAGGATGATGAGTGTGTGTTGTTTTCAACGAGGCTTTGCACGGGCAGTGCCTTGCATGAAGGAACGCGAGCCTTGGCCATTTCCGGGGGGGCAGAGGGCACGGCGGGAGATGTTTGGGCGGGCTGCTACCAAAACAAAACCGTTTATAAACTCAATTCAACCAACGGTGTGTTGGTGCAAGGCCCCATCCACCTGGGAATGAAACCTCATGGCGCCATTGTGGATGGCCACCAAAATTTGTGGTTGGCGTCGGAGGCCGCAAACCTCACTGAGGCCTACCTCCAAGGGATAGACACCCAAACGGGAAACATTCTTTTCAAAAACCACCTGGGAAATGCGGAGGGAATGCAACCGCCGGGGGTGATAGGGGCGTGCGGTTTTGACGGCATGGCCCTAGACTCCAAAGACAGGCTGTGGTTTTCCGGTTATGGGCAGCCCAATATTGCCGCGTGTTTCTATAACCCTTATGTTGCAGACAACAAATGGCGTCGCTGTCTTTTGGCCGAAGAAAATTTCAACAGTGGCCGAGGCATTGCGGTGGACGTCCATGACAATGTTTATATGTCGAGCGGCACCACTGGGCGTTTGGCGCGCTTTCGTTGGGACGATCAGCGGGAGGTGTGCGAATTTGTCCCTATGAGAGGCCCTGGAAGCTCCGGCAATGCGACACTCAACACGGTGCATTTAGGCATCGGCGACACTTTGACGGGTGTGGACTTTGACGCGGGAGGAAACCCCTGGGTGGTTGCCTTGGGCTCTGAAGTGGCTCGTTTGGATTTGGGCACTGGGGAGATTTCGCGCATGCAGCATGCGACAGAAAGCCATACGCCGCGCTACCATTCCTATTCGAATTTTATAGGCTACCAACAGAAGCCATTTAGGGCCCCCATTGGAAGCTATATGCAAACCCTAGAAGGCTGTCCGAAGCATTCCTCCTGGAAGTCGGTTTCTTGGGATGCCATTGTTCCCGTGAATACGCAGCTTGAAGTTTATGTACAAGTGGACAACACCCGAGAGGAATTGTCTTCAAGCCAGCGCTACGGTCCTTTCTCGGTTTCTCCGGCCAACCTGAGTGGAGTCCCCAAGAGCAGTTTCATGTTGCTGGAGTTCATTCTCATATCCGAAGACGGCAAGAGCTCTCCGCGCATTCACAATTATGGGATGGAATGGGCTTGCGAGCCGGTCTCCGGTTGAGGCATTTGGTTTGTGCAGCAAGTTTTCCTCCAAAGGTTTGCCTGCTGAGGGCAAGCCTTTGGAGTCTGGGCCGATAACCGTGCGAAGAGCAGGTTTTAAATTTATTCTAAATATGAATGGCTGGAATTTTGGCTGGAATTTTCCGAAGGCGAAACACATGTACTTGAAGAAGCATTTGTTGGTTTTATTGTTTCTTGTTGTTGGTTTTTTAGCTTGTCCTGCAAGCAAAACGGACACTGGCGTGAAAGGAGGGGGTGGAGAAAAAATGAACGGCAATGGGAGAGGGGAAGGAAACAGTGGCGGAGGGAACAATGGGGGTGGAAATGGGGGGAATAACGGAGGAGGAGGGGGGGGGAATGAAGGAGGCTCCTCTGAGACAAAGAAGGAGGGGAATTTATCTCACTGGGGTTTAGGAGATCCGAACGATCCAAACGTCTCCATAGACGGTGTAGAAGTCGACAGTTCCGGAAACCTTGTCATCAGCCACAGCACCTCGGTATTGAGTTTTATGTGGTTGGCCGACACAGAGAACGGGATGGTTTCGAAGTTTGATTTAAGCACGAGGCGGGAGGTAGCGCGCTACCTTTCGGTGACGAACAGAACCTGTGCTTCAGGGACATGTGTTGTTGAGCCGCGCATAACGGCCGTCAACTCCAACCCAAGCCGTACGGCCATAGACATAAACGGGAACGCATGGGTAGCGAACCGTGGTTTTGAGCGTTTGAGTTCCGTGACGAAGATTGCGGCAGACGAGAGTGATTGCATCGACAGAAACGGGAACGGGCGAATTGACACGAGCCGTCGGCAGCCTGACGGCAGCTTGACGGTGTTGCCTCTGGGCGAAGACGAATGCGTGTTGTTCACGACGCTGGTATGCAATGAGGTTTCCAAGGATGGTTCCCGCAATGGGGCACGGGCATTGGCGATTTCGAAGGGGGCAGAAGGAAGCTCCGGCGACGTATGGGTAGGCTGTTATGATGAGCAGGCGGCCTATCAGCTTAACTCAAGCAACGGTCAAATTATAGGAGGCCTTCCATCAGGGGGGCGTCCTGGTGGCCGTATTGGCTTAGGGCTAAAACCCTATGGCGCCATAGTCGACAGCAACCAAATTTTATGGCTGTCGACTTATTCAACGGATGTTTCAGACAACAGCTATGTGGGGCTTCAAGGGGTAGACACGAGGACGAGGGAGGTTATTTTCAAGAATGGAGACACGCCTGTTATGGAGAAGCCGCCGGTGGGGGGGGCGTTTACGAGGAACAACTGTGGCTCCTATGGCCTGGCCATTGACTCCAAAAACCGGGTATGGCTTGCGGGTTTTGAGGAGCAGGAATGGCCCAATCCCAACCTTGGAAGAAATGGCATCGTCTCGTGTTTCTATGAGCACGTGGCAGGGGGGCGTGGGACATGGCGTCGTTGCCAATTGAATGACAACAATCGTTTTCACGCAGGCCGAGGCATTGTGGTGGATGTCAACGACAATGTCTACATGTCGAGCGACCGTTCCAGCCGGTTGACGCGCTTTCGTTGGAATGAGCAGTTGAACGGTGGGGCAGGGGGATGTGAATTTGTCCCCATGAGAGCCCCCAACGGCACGTCTATTAACACGGTAGATTTTTCGAGTATTATTCCCTTTACCAACCCTGTTACCCGTCTGATAGGGGTGGGGTTGGATTCGGATAACAACCCTTGGACCGTTGCCAACAACCATCAAGCCATACGTGTGAATTTGAGCGATGGGACTTTGGTGCAGACGATTCGTGCGACGGGCACGGGCACGGGCAACGTGGGCAACAACAAGCCCACCTATTATACCTATTCGGACTTCACGGGCTATCAACTGAGGAACTATACGGCCCCCAGTGGAAGCTATACGCGGATAATGGAAGGGTGTGCGCGCTATTCTTCATGGAAGTCTTTCTCGTGGGAAGCTGTCGTTCCAGCGAACACGCAGTTGGAAGTTTATGTGCGGTTTGCCGACACTCGGGAGGCCTTGTCTACGGCCGAGCGGCAGGGTCCTCTTCCGGCCGTTTCGGACAATTTGAGTGGGCTGCCCAGGAGCGTCAGCACCTTCATGCAGCTGGAGTTTGTTTTGAGATCTGCCGACAGACAAAGCTCGCCAAGCATCCGTAATTATGGGATTGAATGGGCATGTGAGACGCCGCTGAATTGAGTATTGGCGTTAGGCCAGGGGGAGGGGCTGTCTTATAAAGGCAGCCCCCCTTGTTTTGTCCATAAATACGAATTATTTCAAAAGAATAAGTGAGGAGGCCCAGGGTGTATGCTTTAGGTTTCAGCAACCCATAGGTTATAGACGTACAAAGTCAGGTATTGTATTCCATAAAAATACCAAAACTTACCTAGGGCAAGCCTCATGTATTCCAAAAAACATTTGTGGATTGTGTTGTTATTAGTGGTTGGTTCTTTAGCTTGTCCGGTGGGGAGGACGGAGGGGAAAGGTGAAGGAGGAGGAGGGAATGGTGGAGGAGGAGGTGGTGGTGGAGGTAGCGGGAAGGAGGATGACTCTACAGCTCTAACCCAGGAAAAGAGTTTACCGAATTGGGGTCTAGGGGTGGGTGGTGGGGCGAACGATCCGAGCATATCCATCAGCGGAATAGGGACAGACGGTGACGGGAATTTGGTCATCAACCAGACCACGTCGGCATCGAGTTCGAACTACATGTGGTTGGCCGACACAGCGAGCGGGATGGTTTCGAAGTTTGACTTGAGCACGGGGCGAGAGCTAGCGCGCTACCGCACGACGCTGAACATTTCGTGCAACGAAGGGGAGACGCCGGAAAGCAACAACTGCACGGGGTCAGGAGTGAGCACCAGAGAAAACACAAATCCAAGTCGCACGGCCATTGACATTGCTGGAAACGCATGGGTGGCCAACCGTGGTTTTGAGCAGATCAGTTCGGTGACGAAGATTGCGGCAGACGAGAGCGATTGCATAGACCGAAACGGGAACGGCCAAATTGACACGAGCAGGGATTTGAACGGCAACGGCGCCATTGAAGCCGATGAGATGGTGGAGAATGACGAGTGTGTATTGTTCACGACGCCGGTATGCAATGCGGTTATCAAGGAGAACTACCGTAATGGGGCACGTGCGTTGGCGATTTCGAAGGGGGTGGAGGGGACAGCAGGAGATGTATGGGTAGGGTGTTATGACGAGGGTGCAGCCTATCAGCTCAATTCAAGCAACGGTCGGATTGAGCGAGGCCCCATTGCGCTGGGGATATATCCCTATGGTGCCATTGTTGATGGCAACCAGAACGTGTGGATGAGCAGCTATCCCAATGCCAGGCTTCAGGGTGTGAACACGACAACCGGAGCTGTCATAAACGTCAACAGAAATGGGGTCCCTGTGCCCATAGATTCCACAATCCCCAACTGCAGCTCCTATGGTTTGGCTGTCGATCCAGACAACCGAATTTGGCTTGCAGGCATTGGCTATCCTGGTGCGGTTGCCTGTGCCTATGATCACTATGCCGCAGGTGGACCCCGATGGCGCCGCTGCGAGCTCAACCCCGGCAACTTCAGCAGTGCTCGTGGAATTGTGGCAGATGTTGACGGCAACATTTATATGTCGAGCCACGCCACTGGGCATCTCACCCGTTTCCGCTGGGATGACGCCAACAATTCTTGCCGCATTGTCCCTTTTGTTGTGGGGCAAAGAACAGAGAACACAATCCACCTGGACATTGGCGACAGTCTCTTGGGTGTGGGCTTTGACGCAGAAGGAAACCCTTGGACGGTTGCGCTGGGCAATCGAGCAGCGCGAGTGAATTTGAGAGATGGGAGCATCCTGCGAACGCAGCCTGCAAATGCTTATTATCCGAGTTATTATACCTATTCAGACTTTACGGGCTATCAACTGAAGAACTTTACGGCCCCCCGTGGAAGCTACACGCAGACCCTGGCAGGCTGTGAGCGCTATTCTTCTTGGAAGTCCATTTCTTGGGAGGCCAGCGTTCCAGCGAACACGCGGCTTGAAGTTTATGTGCGCGTAGCCAATAGCCAAGCCGAATTGGCTTTGGCCTATCGCCACGGTCCCTTCACAACGTCTCCAGTCGATTTGAGTGGAATCCCCAAGAGCAGCCTCATGCAGTTGGAATTTGTTCTCATATCTGAAGATCGCCAAAGCACGCCCAGCATCCATGGGTATGCATTGGAGTGGGCATGCGAGCAGCCGCTTAATTGAGTATGTTGGTTTATGTGGTACCTTCCAAGGGCAAGCGTTTCTTTGAGGGCTTGCCTATGGAAGTCAGCCTCTTAGCTATAGGCTCTCGGTCAAGTTCAATATTTTTGTTTTTCAGAAAACAGTGAAAGCCTAAAATATCGCCGAAGAAAGCATTGACCTCTTTGAGCCAAAAGAAGGAGAATGGTGAATATGTTGAAATCAATGCGGGATTTTTTACCATTTGTTTTTATAGGTGCGGCGTTGTTGTTGGGGTGCAACTGCGACGACGATAATAAGAAGTGCAGTGGGACAAGTTGCACATGCACAGGTACTGACGGTGTCTGCTCGGGTTCGGTTTGTGAATGCAAGGGTGCTGACTGCACATGCTCAAGCGGGGATGCGTCATGCTCAGGCCCCGATTGTGTGTGCTCGGACTCCGGTTGTTCATGCACAGGTCCCCAGTGCGAATGCACAAGCGAAGACTGTCGTGAATGCGACACTCCTGCCTGTCAGGAAGAGCCATGTGAAGAAGGGGATGAGAACTGCCACCAGAGGATAGAGGACCCGTTCCGTGGGACAAAGACTCAGGGCAAGGATGGGGGTTGGGGAATAGGAACAGGTGATGTGGAGATGGAGGGCATAGACACCAGTGGCGGCAACATTACGCTCCACCCCAACGGGACAGGTGAAAACTTTGACTACATGTGGTTGGCCAACACAGAGGGGGGTTATGTTTCCAAATATGACACCAGAACCGGCGAAGAAAAGGCGCGCTACCTCGTCATATACCCTCGTGGGTGCAGGCCAGGCTCAGGTGCAGGTTGCACCACGCAAGACAATGGCCTCGTGGATGCGGGTGGTCCCATTGGAAGAGACGGGCTCGCCGGTTTGCAACCCAGCCGCACAGCCATTGACTACAATGGGGATGCCTGGGTGGGCAACCGCTCTGTCATTAATGTAGGCCAGGCAGGGAGCGGCGTCAAACATGCCTCGGTGACGAAGATTGCCAACCACACATCGCGTTGCCGCAACGGCGCCCATGCAAAAACCAGTGAAGACACCAATGGGAACGGCGTGATTGACGACGACGAATGGTATCATCCAGGGCATCCCGATTGGCAGGGTTGGGACAACCTGGCCAGTTATGACGACTGTGTGCTGTTCACGACACCTGTTTGCAACTCCATTGGACAACCGACAGCTTCCCATGAAAACGCAGGGGTTCGGGCTTTGGCCGTTGCGCAAGGCAGCGCCTCTGGAGGAGATGCGTGGGCAGGCTGTTGGTCGGACAGCACCCTGGTGCGTTTGAATGGGGATACGGGGCGCACGATGAACACGGCTCAACTGGACATTCGTCCCTATGGAGCCATTGCCGACCAGAGTGGGCGTGTTTGGGCGGTTCAGAAAGAAGCGGTTGGAATGATTTATGTCAACAACGGTCAACCAAGCCACCAAACAGCTAACTTTTATTTTGCTCTACAGTCTGTGAATGCGAACACCAATGATGTTTCTGCGCTGGTTGCTCCCTCCGCTGGCTCTGATGCTTATGCCTGGTGCAGCGCTTATGGCATAGGCATCGACGGAAGCGGGCGCATTTGGTTGGGTGGCCGTTTCACAGAAGGGATTCAAATTTGCCGTTATGATCCGCGAGACAACACGTGGTGGCATTGGGGAATGAGCGCGGAACCCCACACGAACACGGGAGAGCCTTTTGGTTCGGCGCGCGGCATTGCTGTGGATACCAGAGGCTGGGTTTATTTTTCAGGCAATGGCATTGGCAGATCTGTCGGTGGGGTTGGAGGGAATTTCGATGCCACACATTGGCCTTTGACACGTTCACAGCTGATGGTCATCGACTCCAACAATCCCAATGATCCCATCATACCTTTCGATCTGGATGGCACCGGGCAAAACTTGGTGAGGGCTTATGACGACAGCAATGAAACCGGTGCGATAGGTGTGGGCATCGACACAGGCAACAACGTTTGGATGGTCAACCATACAGGCACAGCCGTTCAGTTTCGACCTGACCATGATGCAAGAGTTGTCAGGCTTGGCCTCAACACACGCCAAGTGTTTGACACCGCTAACCCTAGGCCTAGCCCTAATGGTTTAGCTTCAGGTTTATATACCTATTCCGACTTTACCGGCTATCAACTCAGGAACTATGCTTCACAAGGCCATTTCACGCGCTATTTTGAGGCCTGCCCCAATATAACGGGAAGACCTGTTTGGTATGGGCTTGTTTGGAAAGGACGCGTTGCCTCAGAGGATGCGATTCGTGTGGAAGTCCGTTTCGGCAGCAGCAAAGCCACCTTAGGTCCAGGAAGCTTTCCTCCCGCGGAGAGCATTCAATGGGAAAACGCACAATGGTTCAGCATCGATTTTGGTGCTCAGCTGTCCAATGGAATGGAAGTCACCTTCCACCTGACAGCCGTGGAAGGCCAGCCGCCTCCTGTTTTGGAAGACTTTATGGTCTATAGTGAATGTGGGGGCAACCTAGGCTAGCCTGTTTTTAAAGCAGCAGCCCGCAAATGCGGGTTGCTGTTTGCCCCACTCATTGCTAAAGCCAAGGGGATGCGTTTTGTCCGCTTGGCTTTGTTTTTTGGGCTGCCTTTGTGTGGGGTATCTTGGGTTTTAGCCGATGATTTTGTGGGCCCGGAAGCCTGTCAGTCTTGCCACCCCCAAGCCTATGCCCAATGGAAAGCCTCCGCGCATGCCCGTGCGATGGAGGGGCTCAAACCCGAGCAGCGCAAAGACTCGCGTTGCCTTTCGTGCCATGCGCCGGCTTGGACGAGCCAAGCTCAACCGGGGGTAGGCTGTGAGTCTTGCCACGGGGGAGGCCAGCATTATTCCAAAGCTTATGTTATGAAGGATGAGGAGCTTTCACGCTTGGTAGGGCTGGTGGACCCCTCCGAAAAGACATGCCGCAGTTGCCATGATGGGTTTGAGCCTTCCGTTGAAGGATTTGACTTCAAGAAAAAATTGAAGGCCATTGAGCATTGGACGCATGGAAGCCAACTCCCTTAACAAACTCAAAGTGCTGAAAGCCGACTTTGTGGTGTCGGCGACTCAAGCCGCGCATTTTCCTCCGCCTGTGTTGCCCGAGGTTGCCTTTGTCGGACGCTCCAACGTAGGCAAGTCCTCGTTGTTGAATGTATTGACCGGCAAGTCCAAGTTGGCGCGTGTTTCACGTACGCCGGGGAGGACGCGGCTGATTAATTTTTTCGAGATAGAATTATACAGGGGCCTACAAAAGCTTCGTCTACGCCTGGTAGACTTACCCGGCTATGGCTATGCTAAGGTATCCAAAGCCGAAAGTGAAAACCTTCGGCAAATGCTAAGGGGTTATTTGCAGCGTGGCCCTTGCCTTCAAGTGCTGGTTTGGTTGATAGATGCCAAAGTAGGGCTAACAGCGGTGGACATGCAAATATTGGAGCTGCTGGAAGAAAATCCCGCACGTCTTCTGCTGGTTGCCACGAAAACCGACCAATTGCCCAAGGCCCAGAGAAAGGTGCAACTGGGGCGTATTGCAAGCGCTTTGGAACTCCCTCTGGAGGCCGTTTTTGCTGTGTCCGCCAAAGAGGGGTGGGGGCTTGAGCCCCTTTGGGAGAACCTTCTTCCGTCGCTGACATTTTCTCAACCATAGGCTGCAAATAAGCCTCCACGCCCCCTCTTCATGGGGTAGAATTTTTTTGTGGATAATGCCCCTTTAAAACTGCGTCAGATTCAAACCCTCCCCCTGTCTCGCCAAGCGGATGCTTTGCTTGAAAACCCCCAAGCCTTGCAGCGTTTTCCTGCGGAAGAACTCTATGGGTTGATACGCCACCTGGGCCTCGAAGACGCTTTGGAGTTGCTACAAAACACAAGCCCTGCGCAATTTTGTGCCCTCATGGATTTTGCAGCCTGGAGGGGTGACCGTCTGGAGTTGGCTTCGTTGATGGAGTGGCTGGAGGCGGCCCTAGGGGAGGACGAGGAGGCTTTTTTTTCCAAGCTACAGGGTTTAGATTTAGAGATTTTAGAGCTTATTTTCCGTAGGGCCGTCCACATAAAACCAGCAGACGAGCCGGAGGACCCCACTTTGGAATTTCTGGAGATGGGGGAGGGGGGGCTACGTTTGGAGTTTTTGCTAAAGGGCAACTCGCAGCATGTTTTACGCCGTATAGCTGAAATATGGATGGGGAAAAACGCGCTTGAGTTTTCGCGCTTTTTGGAGGCGGTACGTTGGAATTTGCCTTCAGAGTCCGAGGAAGCGGCTTTTTCATTTCGCAATGCGCGTTTGGAGGACTTGGGTTTTCCGCCTCGCGAGCGTGCCGTTTCACTCCTCGCTTGGGTGGATGTGAAAGCCTACCTCCTGGCGCCTCAAGAGCCCTCTTTGGCAGAGGCCGGTGAAGACTTGCTTGAAGAAGGGTTTAGGGCCCTAAGCGAGGGTGAACGTGGGCAGCTTGAAGCGCAGGCCCGCTATTTGGTGAATGCTTTTTTGGTAGCCGAAGGGGCGGAGCCGGGGGATAGCGAAGCCATTTATGACTTAAGCCGCCAGGCGCGGGACTACCTTAATTTAGGGTTGCACTACATGACTTCGGGCAAGCGCTCTCTTATTGTGAAGGCGCAGCAGCAATTTGGGTTAAGAAGTATTTTTCAGGTAGGCTTATCTTTAACATTGGATTTAAAGCGTGAATTGGAGCGTCTACGCAAGGAGCCCCATGCGCAGTGGCAAAAGTTATGGTGGACGATGGATGCCCTATACCCCCTGTTGTCAGCCATAGACGCCAAGCGCCCCCTGTTGTGGAGGGAGGGGCAAAAAACCATGTTGAAGACTTTGGCGGACATTGCTTTTGCGGAGGCGCAGCTTGAGAAGGCCCGGCGGCAAATGGCCATTATGGCCATCCTCCACCGGAATGAGCCACACAAAGCCCTCTTGCCTTTTGGCGTAGAGCTTGAGCTTCTTCGGCCTGAGCGTTTTTTTTGCTCCGCGGTGGCGCATTTTGTTTTTGAGGGGAAGGTTTTGGCCGAGCCTTTTGCTCCAGACAACGTCAAGCATTTGGAAGCGAAGCTTTGCGTTTCAAGTTTTGCGGAATTGGCGCAAGCCTTTGCGCATGCCATGTCCTTGGAGGGCGCTGTGTTTGAAGAAGCCAAGGAGATGGCCCTGGCTTGCCTGCATGGGTTGCGTGCAGAATGTGACGCCGGCAAAGACAAGCGAGGAAGTCTTTCCCCGCAGGATATTTTTTGTCTGCCGATGAGAAGTTTGCCTTTGCAGCAGGGGAAGGTTTAATAACGGGGGGCGGAGGTTTGTCTAACGTCATAATTCATATAGCCCCCGGGGTTTAGAGAGAAGTTTTCGGAGAGGGCGTCGTTGCCGTGTTTGACGAGCAGCTGATGGTCTCCTTCCCAAAGCTCTATGTCGCCCATGGGGGCTTTGCCTTTGAGGGTGCCGTCCACCCAAATTTCGGCGCCTGTTGGAGCGCTGACATTCAGGGTACCCTTTTCGAGTTGAACATTCAGACTCAAGCTTTGTCCGGCCCTCAAGTCCACGTTTCGCCGTATGCGTATACCGGCGCTTTTGTTGGAGAGCACGAGGGTAGACTTACCAGGGGGCAGGGAGATTTGGGCAGGGGTTTTACCCAGCAATTTACCTTTAAAGGAAATATTCAAAGGTATTTCGGATTGGAGGGTAACTTGGGCCGGAGGGGAGGCTGTTTTAGCAGATGTTTTGGTGGAAGGGGTGGGGGGTGATTTTGTTTTAGCCATGGAGGTAGAGGAGGGGGCAGGTTTTTCCTTTTCCAGGGCAGGGGGGGGGGGGGGTGGGGGGGGGGGGGGGCCGACGGCCGGACCGCCCACGCCTTTGGACCCTTGGGTTTG
>WQYA01000034.1 GCA_009781495.1 Cystobacterineae bacterium | reverse complement strand
GGGTCGCGAGTGCTGCAGGAGCCCCCGGCGGGGCCCCAGAGGGTGTTTTTTTGGTTACTTTTTTGTCACACAAAAAAGTGACTCGCCGGTAGGCGAAACCTACTGCCGCCGGAGGCGGAAAACGGCCGGGCCGCAGGCCCAAGAAAAGCACCTAAAATGAAAACAACGCCCGAATGGGCGAAAAGAATGTTTTTGCTACCCCCAGCATATAGCCCTAAACAACCACCCCCCCGCCCTTCGGGCACCCCTCCTTAGAGGGGAATTTTAAAAATAGCCCGGGCCGCAGGCCCAAAACACCCCCTCCCGGAGGGCGAAGACCCCCCCTCAGGGGGTTAAGATAACTTCGCCCGGGAGGGCGACTCCTCCGCCAATAACCTCTGCGCCAAACCGTCCAGCCACGCGGGCTCGTCGTTGAGGCAGGGCATACACTCAAAAGCCTTGCCGCCCCTACGCAGAAAAACCTCGCGTATGCCCATGTCCACCTCCTCCAGCGTCTCCAGACAGTCGCAGACAAAAGAGGGACATGCCGCCAGGAGGCGCGTGACGCCCTTTTGCGCCAGGGCCTTGGCTGTTTCCAGCGTGGACGGGCCCGCCCATTTGCTGCCGCGCATACGGCTTTGGAAGGCGACGGAATAGGGGAGGCCGGGCACATAGGCGGCGAGGGCCTTAGCCGTGGCGTGGCATTGGTGGAGATAACAGCGGGGGGCAGGGTTGGCAGGGTTGGTAATAGGGTTATATTCCCCCCCTCTCCCCCCTCCATAGCCCCCTTTGCACCCTCCCCTACACCCCGTCCCACAGGCCGCCTCTATATGCGCCAGAGGCAAGCCATGAAAGCTGAAGAGCAGGTGCTCAGGCCCAAAGCTTTGCACATGGCGGCGAAGTTTCTGCCCCAGGCTTTGGTGAAAAACCTCCAGGGCGCTCAAAGGCTCCACCACACGGAGGCTGGGCATAAAAGCATGACGCGCCATGCACCGCGTCAACGCCTCCACACCCGTCGCCGTGGTGGCCGCGCTATAATGCGGAAACATGGGCACCGCCAGCAGCAGCGAAGGCGGCGCCTGCATAAGGCCGGCCACGGCCTGCGCCACGGAAGGCTCGCCATAGCGCATGGCCGTCAGCACGCGCATGTGCGGGAGGCGCTGCGCGAGGCCCTGCTGCTGCTTGTGCGCATTCAGCAGCAGCGGGGAGCCCGCGTCCGTCCAAATACGCCGGTATTTGGCGGCGCTGCGCCAAGTGCGAAAGGGCACAATAACGCCGCGTACCAACAGTTGACGCAGCGGCCAAGGCAGGGTGATGACGCGCTTGTCGCTAAGGAATTGCGTCAAATAGGCGGCCACATGCCGCGGGCGGGGGCTTTGGGGACTGCCCACATTCAGCAACACAACCGCCGTATGTCCAGGGGGGGAGGGCATGGGGGTGGGGTAGAGGGTTGGTTGGAGGGTTAAACCTAAACCTACCCCACTTTCCTCCTAAAACTATACCCCCGCCCCCTCAGCGTAACAAAATGTTGAGGGCAGTCCGAATCCTCCTCAAACAACTTACGCAAGCGCAGGACAAAGTTGTCAACCGTACGGTCCGTAGGAAAAGCATCCATCCCCCACACCTCCTCCAATATGTCGGCGCGCGAAAGCACCCTGTCCTCCTGTTTGGCAAACAGCGTAAAGAGTCGCAACTCCTTGTCGCTAAGCGTCAACTCTCCCTCATTCGTCAAAGCCTGTCCCGTGTCGAGGCGCACCCAAAAGCGGCCCAACTCATAGCGCACGGGCGGCGTCTTCTGTCCGGCCTGCCGTCGCAGCAAAGCGCGCACGCGGGCCAACAATTCCGTCACGTCAAAGGGCTTGCTGAGGTAGTCATCCGCGCCGCAGTCCAGGCCGCGCACCTTGTCAGCCGAGTCCGCGCGCGCCGTCAGCATGAGGATGGGGCACACGACGCCGTTGTCGCGCGCCTTGCGTGTCAGCGCGAAGCCGTCGCCGTCGGGCAGCATAATGTCCACAATGGCCAGCGCGGGAGACTCCAGCAGCAAAGCGCGGTAGCCCGCCGCAAAGCTGTCCGCCGGAATAACGGCATAACCCATATGCTCCAAATTCAGGGCGATTAAATCTCTCACGAGGGGTTCATCTTCGACGACGAGAATGGGTTCAGTCATGGCCCTCCTCAAGAGGCTAAGGTTAAAAACTAAGGTAAAGCGTCAGGATGAGACTTAGGTTCAGGTTCAGGGGTGGGGGCAGGGGTAGGAGTAGGGTCAGAATGCGCCTCAGAGTTTATATCCTCCCCCTGGATTTTTTGCACCTCCGGCATAGAGGCCAAGGGGACTTCCAGAGTGAAGCAACTGCCCTTGCCCAATCCCTCGCTGTGGGCATAGAGTTTGGCGCCCATGTCGCGCGCAATGCGCCTTGAGAGATAGAGGCCCAGGCCGTTCCCATGGAAATATTGGCGCTTGCCGGGCGTCCTTTTGAAAGGCTCAAACAGGGCTTCGGCATAGCGCGGCTCAAAGCCCTGGCCTTTGTCCTTGACGCACAGTTGCCAAACATTGCGCAGCGTTTTTTCCTCAATGAGAATTTCGCCGTCCCCATATTTTTGGGCATTGTCCAAAAGGTTTTCGAGAATGACGCGAAGGCTGTCGGCATCCGCTTTCACATAGGCGTTTGGGCCCGGCTCCCAGCGGTGCAAAGTTTCAGCGAAGGTTTGGCTGCGGTGCTCCAGGAGGCCCTTGAGGAAGGCGGTGGTTTGCAGAATGTCGCCACGGTTTGTGGCCTTGGCAACGGAGCGCTGATAGGCAAGCGTGGTTTCGGCCAAATGCTCCAAGCGGTTGCACTCGTCGAGTCCCTGGCAAAGCATGCCCCTGCGGCGCTCCTCGGGAATGCTGCCCAGTTGCAGGCTTTGCAAGAGTGCGCGCATGGCGGCCAGAGGTGTTTTCAACTCATGCGTTGTCAGTTGCAAAAGGCTTTGCATGCGCCGGTTTTCCACGCCGCGCCGCCGGGCAAGGCCGAACAAAACCGTGGCAGAAGTCAAACACAAAACAAAGCCAAGCCCCGCCTCCCCAAAAACCATGCGCAACTTGCGTCGGGTGAAGTTGTCCAACTCCGCCATGTGGCTGTCCAGCACAGGGCCTTGGGGCAAAGTTTCCAAAAGCAGTTGTACGCGCATTTGGCGCATGTCGAGAAAGTTGTTGCGCATGAGGACGGTCCACCACGCCATGAGCGGCACCGTCGTCAGCAACACCAACGCGAGTATGCACAACTCCACATTCAGCCTAAGCCAGTTTTTGAGTTTCATCGACGGCCTCTGTCAACGCGCGTGCCAGGGCGTCCACCTCTGCGGGCGTGTGCACAGCACTCAAAAAACCCACCTCATAGGAGGAAGGGGGCATATAAATTCCCTGAGAAAGCCACGAGGCATAGGCGGGGTGAAATTTTTTCCCCATGGTGGGCGAAAACTGCTCAGCATTGTCCGGCAGCTTCCCCGCGCTGTCCAGGCAAAGCCAAAACAAACTGCCTTGACGCCGAAAAGGCAAGGCCCCTCCCCTCTCCTCCCCGCTTTTTTGCAAAGCCGCCTCCAATTGGTTGCCGAGGTTTTTCAGCTTCTCATAGGGCCAACCCTCCTTGAGTACCCTGAGGCAAGCAATTCCGGCCGCCAGGCCCACGGGGTTTCCCGCCTGTGTCCCCGCCTGGTAGACGCCTCCTGCGGGAGACAGTTTGCGCATGAGTTTTTTGCTGCCCACGAGGGCGCCCACCGCCAACCCTCCGCTGACAATTTTCCCAAGACTCACCAAGTCCGGCTGAATGTCGACGACAAGTTTTCCATAGCCGCCAAAACCAAAACGAAAGCCGCTGATGACTTCGTCAAAAATCAACAAAGCGCCATGCCGGTGGGTGAGTGCGCGCAGCAAACCAAGCCACGCGGGCGACTGTGGAAGCAAGCCGTTGTTGGCAGGCAAAGGCTCCACAATAACCGCCGCTATTTCGTCGCCGTGTCGGGCGAAGGCGGCCTCCAACAATTCCACATTGCCCAAAGGCAAGACGAGGGTGTCGGCAATGGTGGAGGCGGTGACGCCCTCGCTTTCGGCCAGTTGTTGCTCCGCAGCGCCGCTGCCGGCTTTCACCAGCATGGCGTCCGCATGCCCATGGTAGCAGCCCGAAAATTTGACCAGCAAACGGCGTTGCGTGGCCGCGCGCGCCAGGCGCAAAGCGGTGGACACGGCCTCGGTGCCGGAGCACACGAAGCGCACCATGTCCAAGGGGGAGAAGGCTTCTGCAACCAACTCCGCGAGGAGAAT
This sequence comes from Cystobacterineae bacterium, assembly GCA_009781495.1. GTDB lineage: Bacteria > Myxococcota > Myxococcia > Myxococcales > Myxococcaceae > WRKR01. The sequence continues at coordinate 17,506 of WQYA01000034.1, read as the reverse complement.
TTCATTGCGGTGGCAGGTGCCGAAGCACAGGCCGTCGCGTGCGGTTTTTTGCACGGCCTCCACCACCGTAGGGTAGGCATGTCCCAAAATAAGCGCCCCCCACCCCATGCAATAGTCCACAAAGCAACGCCCGTCCTCGTCCATAAAACGGGAGCCTTCGCCGCGGGAGACATAGATGGGGCGGCCGCCCACGTGTTTGAAAGCGCGCACGGGGCTGTTGACGCCGTCGGGCATCAACTCCCGGGCTTTTTGGTGCAACTCAAGAGAGCGCTCGGCACAATTCGCATTCATAACTGGACTCCAGAGAAGAGGGGGAAAGCAAGGCGGGGGGCGAAGTTGAAACACTCAAAGCATTCAATTGTTGAAGCAGGGCGGCGCTGTCCCATGGGCCATTGTCCAGGCGGGGGGGCGGGGAGAGGTGGGCGCTTCGCCACTGCTGCCCTGTCTGCATTCCCAAATAAACAGCCTTGCCGTCATACCAACAACCGAAAGGCGTGCTGCAACCCCCCTCCAACTCCCGCAAATAGGCGCGCTCCAATTCCACAGCCTCCTGCGTCGCCGCGTCGGCCACCCACTGAAGCCGCTCCCTCAAAGCCCCGTCCTCCGTGCGGCATTGAATGGCGACAGCGCCCTGCCCGGGCGCAGGGGGCCAGTGCTTGGGGTTCAGCTCCAAAACGCTGAAGGAAGCCAACTCCGCCTTGAGGCGCAGCACCCCTGCGGCAGCCACCACAATGGCCTCATAGTTGCCCCGTGCAAGCTTCTCCAAACGTGTGGGCACATTGCCGCGCAGAGGCAAAGGCTGCAAGCGGTTGCCAAAATGCGAAAGCAAGGCTTCTCTACGTACCGAGGAGGAGCCCACCCGGCTTTGGGGAAGGAGGGGAAGTCGGGAGGGGGGGGCGTCTTTGTCCAGGGCGGAGGGGTGGGCAATCAGCCAGTCGCAGGCGGGCGCGCGCGGCAAAACCGCCGCAATGCACAAGTCCTCAGGGCAGCGCGTGGGCAAGTCCTTGAGGGAGTGCACGGCAAAGTCAATGTCGCCCTTGCGCAAAGCCGCCTCCAACTCCTGCGTAAAAAACCCCTTCTCCAGTTTGCCGACGAGGCGCGAAGACAAGTCCTTGTCCCCGCGGGTTATAATAGGGAAAATGTCCACCTCCACGAAGCTGGCCTCGTGGCGCTCCATGGACGCTTGCAGCAGTTGTTTGGCCCAGTGGGTTTGCCACATGGCCAATTCGCTTTTTCGAGTACCGGCAAGGAGGGGTTTCATTTTTCGGACTCCTTCACAATGCAAATGGTGTCATGGCCAAGGCGTGCAATGGCACGGCGTATAGCGAGGGAGCGTTGGGCAGGCAAGCCTTCCAGCAGAGGGGGCAGGGCATTGGCCATAAAGTCCGTTTTGAGGTTGGAGAGTTTGGCCAAAACAGAGGCGTGGGCCTTTTGGGAAAATTGGGCGCGCAAAGTTTCCAAGCTTTGTTGGGCAATGTTTTGGAGCAACTGGCGATCCGTATTGCAAAGGTTCAGCAGAGGCGAAGCCAGCAAGTCATCCAATTTTATTATATTCCACCCCGGGGCCTGCAGCACCTGCTCCGGGGAGCCCAAGTCAATGCAGAGTTTGGCCTCGCGGGTTTGGGGCAAACAAAAATAGGGGGCCGGAGCGCCCGTACAAACGACAACGGCCTGGGCAGAAGGCAGCGCGGCCTCAAACAAAGCGCCGTCCTTGCGTCTAAAGCCCGTATGAGAAAACTCCGCCGCCTGCAAAGCCGTGCAGACGGCCGTGCCTATTTGGCCCTTGCCCCACACCAATATGTGGCCTCCGCCCAAATTCAACTCCCGGAGTTGGTTGACAACCAGGGTTTGCACGCCCTGGTTGCGTTTGTCGAGTTTGAGGGAGCGGCGTCGGTTAATGGCCAACTCCAGTTGTTTCCATATGCGGCGCAAAGGCTCATCGCAGGAGCCCTCTTTGTGGGCGGTTTGAAAGGCTTTGACGACTTGGCGCGCGACGGCAGGCTCCCCCTCGGCCACCGAGTCCAACCCCAGGCTGACATGGACGAGGTAGTCCAAAGCCGCAAGGCCGCTGTGGTTGTGCAACTGTTTGAGGGAGAAGCCCTGTTTGAGGAGAAAACCCAGCACCAAATCCATCGTCCAGCGCGGTTGTTTTGCAGAAACCACCCACTCCGCGCGGGAGCAGGTGAAAATGGCTGCGGAGCCTGAAATGGCCTGCATGCTTTTGAGGGCTTCGGAGAGTCGGGGGTTGGAAAATTGCGCAAACAGCGCCGCGCGCTGCGTTGAAGACAGCTCCCTATAGTTGGCTCCAACCACAGCGAGGGGAAAACTCAAGCAGGGCCTCCCTGGGTGGTGGGGCACTTGTTGTGCAAAACTTCTGCGGCCTCAAAGCCGCTGCGTATGGCGTCGTGCATGGCGAAGGCCCCGCAATAACTCCCCGCAAGCGCCATGGGGAAGGGCCGCACCGCCTCGCGCAGTTGGTTTATTTTTTGGAGGTGCCCAACGCCGGGGGTGCCAATGGCTTGGGGCCAGCGTTGAATGAAGTCCACCTGCCCCATGTCGCCGCCCGTCAGTTGGCGCAAGTCCGCTTGCAAGCCCTCATGCATTTGGGCCTCGGAGGCGAAACAACGCTCCGGAAACTCCGTACCGCCCACGAAGGAGACAAAGCGGGGCCCCCTCCCGTCCTCCAAATAATTCCCCAAAAAAAGTGTGCCCAAAGAAAACATGCCCGAGTGCGCGGAAGCCAAAAAGCCGATGCCTCCAGGGAGGCGGCTTTGCCCCGGGTGCTTTTCTGTCCAGTGTACCATCGCCAAGGGGGCGTGGGAGAAGGCGCGCAGGGTTTGGGCCGCTTGGGGCAAAAACGTCTCCAGGAGTTTGGCCGCCGCGTCCGCGTCGGTGGCCAGGCAAAGGGCTTTGGCGCAAACTTCCAGCGGCTTTTTGTCGCGCAGCACCTGCAAACAAAAACCGTCCGGAGAAAAAGACAGGTGTTGGACTTCCGTGTTTGTCCAACACGGCAACTGTTGTTGTGCGGCAAGGCCCATTTGGGCCATGCCCTTGCGCAAACGCCACAGGCCGTTGCGGGGGTTTTTGGCCTGTTTGGCCTGGCGTATGACGCCTTTGAGGACGCTGCCGGCCTCTTTCTCCCACTGGGAGAGGACGGGGAGGGCGGCATTGACGCCCAGTTTGGCCGGGGTGGTGGCAAAAATACCGCTCAGCATGGAGGAGACAACGCCGTGCGTCACATGGGGGCCAAAACGGCGTAGGCAAAAGGCCTCGACGGTTTCTTCCTGGTTGGCGGGGGGAGGGGCTTTGCGGAAGGCCTCCGTTGCAATTTCCCATTTTTCTGCCCACGAGAGGGCAAGGCAGCGCGCCAAAAACAGCGGCGAGGGCTGCAAAGGCCGCATATGCCCTTTGCGCACCACATAGCGCAGCGTCACTTCCCGGGGAATGGGGAAGGCCTCCCCAGTTAGCCCCAACAACGCCAACAACTCCCATACCACCTCGCGGTTGCCCGTAAACATGGTGGGGCCGGTTTCAAAAGAAGCGGCGCCCACTTCTTTTGCCCCCACTTTGCCGCCCAAATGGGCTTGGGACTCCAGCAACAAAGTCTCATGCCCGGCCGCACGCAGCTTCAGGCTGCAGGCAATGCCTGAAAGCCCGCCGCCTACAATGACAAAGTCCACGGGTTTAGTCGGCAAGGGCAACCTCTTCGCAAAGGGCACTCACGCATTCTGTTTTGGTTTGCGGAAAAATGCCGTGGCCCAAGTTAAAAATACAGCGGTGGTAGTGGTTGCGCGCCTTCATGGCCGCCAAAAGTTTGCGCGTCTCTTCGCGTACAACTGAGGGGGTGGAAAGCAGGAGGGCGGGGTCCAAATTCCCCTGGAGGCAGTGTTGGGGAAGTTGGGTGGCGGCCTGGTGGAAGGGAATACGCCAGTCCAGGGAAATGCCGTGGCATCCGCACTCGGCAAGCAGCGGCAACAAGTGTTGCCCGTCGCGTACAAACAAAAGCAGGCGGCGGTTGTTTGCCCTCAACGCTTTGGCTATTTTTTGAATGGGAGGCAGGGCAAAACGCGCATAGTCCTCCGCCCCCAACAACCCTCCCCAACTGTCAAACAGCTGCACCACGTCGGCCCCCGCCGCGCATTGCGCCTCCAAATAGCCGATGAGAATGTCCGCCAGCATGTCCATGGCCCTGTGCGCAAACTCCGGTTGCGTGTGCAGCATGGCGCGCGCGACGGCAAAATTTTTGTCGGCATGCCCTTCCAACATATAGGCCAACAAAGTCCACGGAGCGCCCCCAAAACCCAGGAGGCCATATTCCTCCCCCAAAGCCCCCCGCAGGTGACGTACCGCCTCGGGCACAAAAGACAAGGCCTCCAAAAGTTTGGCGGCATTCCACGTTTGAAGCTGCGACGCTTCCCTGAGGGGCTGGGCCATTTTGGGCCCCTCGTGGCCGTCAAAATGCACCTGCATGCCCAAGGCCTGAGGAATGACGAGGATGTCGCTAAACACAATGGCAGCGTCAAAGCCGAAACGCTCCATGGGCTCCATGGCCGCTTGGGTACACAGTTGGGGCGAATGGCACAACTCCCAAAAGCTGTGTTGTGCGCGAATGCTTTGGTAACCCGGCAAGTAGCGTCCCGCCTGGCGCATCAGCCAGAGGGGGGGGCGGTCCAAGGGTTTTCCTTCGAGGGCGTGGAGGAGGCGCAGGCGGGGGGAAAGTTTCATCACCCCTAATGTGCCCAATTTGCCCGGCCGCTTCGTCACAGCTGTGTCATGCGGGGCGTCTTTTTGGGCGAAGTTTTGGCAAGCTTTGCAAATGCCTGAGCAACTGCCATGGCTTATTACGCGGGATTTGGAAGATTCGCATGCGCTTGCAAAGCGGCTTTGCGCCCTGGGGCATGCGGCACAGCCTTTTGCCTGCATCGCGCGCAAGGCTTTGCCCTTTGCTTTGCCGGAGACGAAGGCCAACCTCTGCATCCTCGTCAGCAGCGTTTTTGGGGCGCAATGCCTGTGGGGCGTGTGGCCCCAATGCCTTGTGCGTTGGCCCCACCTCTCCGTAGCCGCCTTGGCGCCTCAAACCTCCCAATGGTTGAAGGCGCGGGGGGTGCCGGTTTTTTTGGAGGTGGCGGGGGGGGCCAAGCAACTTGCCGAAAAAGTAGCGGAGGTTTTGGCTGCGCAAAACCCTCGTGACGAGCTTTTGTGGCTGACCGGCCATGCGGGCGCTGCCCGGAAGGAGCAAGCCTGGGCCATGGAAAAACTGCAAGCGCTGACGCGGGTACACCGGGTGTTGGCCTATGCCACCACAACGGCCCCGGGTTTGGAGCAACAAATGGCGCAGTGGCACGGCAAGCGGGCGCGCATGCTGTTTTGCAGCCCCTCTGCCTGCGAAGCTTTTTTTGAGGTACGCAAAGCCCTCGAAAAAAGCCCGGTGGTGGTGGAGGTAGCCTGTGTGGGCAACTCCACCCTACAGGCCTGGGAAAAAGACAAAAAAGCCAGTGAGCCTCCTTCAAGTTTGTGGACACATGTGGAGGCTTTTGTGCAAGAGACATTCCACACCAAAGGAAAACCATGAAACCTCAAATGTTGGGCCCCCGCCTTCGCCGCCTAAGAAGCAACGCTGGAATGCGCCGTTTGTTTCAAGAGTGCAGCCTTGAGAGTCGCCACCTTGTGCAACCCTATTTTGTGGTGGAAGGCCAAGGCATACGCCGCGAGGTGCGCGAGGGTTATGGTTTGTGGCAACTGAGTGCGGACATGTTGCCCGAAGAAATTCGGCTGTTGGAAGACAAAGGGGCAGGCGGCCTCATGCTGTTTGCGGTGCCGAGTTTCAAATGCGAGGACGGCGCCGCTTTGCAAAAGCAAATGGCGCCCACGCAGCGGGCCATTGCGTTGTGCAAAAAGCAAGCGCCCCACTTGCCGGTGTTTGTCGACACCTGCCTGTGCTCCTTCCTCTCGCACGGCCATTGCGGCCTGGTGAAGGACGGCAAAATTGACAACGACTCCAGTGTGGCCTGCCTTGCAGAAATGGCTGTGGGCTGGGGCAAAGCCGGCGCGGATTTTGTTTCTCCCAGCGACATGATGGATGGGCGTGTTTTGGCTTTGCGCGAAGCTTTGGATGCGGCCGACTTGGATGCGGTGGCCATCCTCTCCTATGCGGTAAAAATGCAGTCCGTATTTTATAGCCCCTTCAGGGATGCGGCCAACAGTGCGCCTGAATTTGGGGACCGCAGCAGCTACCAGGAGCCGGTGGCCAACCGCAGGGAGGCCCTGAGGGAAATAGAGTTGGACGTATTGGAAGGGGCGGACGCTTTGCTGATAAAGCCCGCGCTCAGCAATTTGGATTTAATACGAGATGCGCGCGAAGCTTGCGAGTTGCCCTTGGTTGCTTACCAAGTTTCCGGGGAATTGGCCATGCTGCGCGCCGCTGCGGACGCGGGTATGCTGGACTTTGAGGCTGCATGCAAAGAAGCTTTGCTTTCCATGCGTCGCGCCGGGGCGGATTTTATTGTCTCCTATGTTGCAAGGAGTTTTAAGTGAGGGTGGGGTTTGGTTTTTATCTCCCGGGCGGGGGTTAAAAACCGCCTGCAAAGGCAAACAACCCCACCTCAAATAAGTTCCCCACCGGAGGCATAAGCCACCTAAGGCAAAAAAATAATTTTAGCACAAGCCACTGTCCTCGGCCTCCCGTTGACAGACTTAGAAGGCTGAGCTTGCAAGCCAACAACAACTGTGCAAACCCCAGGGCCATGTCCCAACAAGCCCTCGCCTGTTTTTCCCAACATAAACCCCGCCACCTTGAAACTTTGGCCTCCTTGGTGCGCATTCCCAGCATTTCCTTTGCAGGTTTTGAGGCAGCGCCTTTGGCCGAGGCCGCGGCGGCGGTGGCAGCCCTGTGCCGGGGCCTGGGTTTTGAGGTGCAAACCCTCGGCGCACCCGGCGCACCACCCTGCCTGGTGGCATACCGGCACGTGGCGAAGGACTTGCCGACGCTGGCCCTCTATGCCCACTATGACGTGCAGCCGCCGGGGGAGGCCGCTTTGTGGCAAAGCCCACCCTTCGAGGCAACGCTGCGCGAAGGCCGCCTCTATGGGCGCGGCACGGCCGACGACAAGGGCGGCATTGTGGTGCACCTGGCCGCCGTGGAAGCTTGGCTTGAAGCGCACGGGAGTTTGCCCCTCAACATAAAATTCATTTTTGACGGGGAGGAAGAGGTGGGCTCCCTAGGACTCGCCTCTTTGCTGCAAACCCAAGCGCAGCATTTGGCCGCAAACGCGCTGGTCATTATGGACGCGGGCAACCCCGACACGGGACTTCCCTCGCTGACAACCTCCCTGCGCGGCACTTTCGTCATGGACGTGGAAATAGAAGTCTCCAAAACCAGCCTCCACTCAGGCCTGTGGGGAGGCCCCGTGCCGGACGCGGCCATGGCGCTTGCCAAAATGTTGGCCGGCCTCACCGACGAGGCGGGACGGCCGCTGCTGGAAGGCCCTTTGCGCCCGCTTGCCAAGGCGGAGGAAGAAAGCCTCAAAGCCCTGCCCTTCGAGAGGCAGGACTACGCACGCCACGCAGGCCTCCTGCCCGGTGTAGAGTTATTAACTGGGGAGGAAAAGGGGCCCTCCTCCCCCTGGCGTCAAAACTGGTATGCCCCTGCCCTCTCCATAAATGCCTTTGAGGCCTCCTCCAAAGCCCAGGCCCGCAACATCGTCAACAGCCGGGCCTATGCGCGCGTGGGCATACGCACGGTGCCCGAGCTCAGCATCCAGGAGGTGGGGGCGTGGTTGGCCCAGCGCCTGCGTGCAGCAGCGCCCTGGGGTGTGCACGTGCACCTCCACACGCACGACGGCGGCTCCTGGTGGCGCATGGACGCCGACAGCCCGCCGGCGCAAGCGGCCCTGCGCGCTTTGAGTCAAGGCTATGGCCGCCAAGCCTTGGCCATAGGTTGTGGGGCCTCCATTCCTCTGGCCAACCAGTGGGCGCAAGCCATGGGCGAAACCAGCCCCGTATTGCTGTTGGGCATTGCGGACCCCGCCTCCGCTACGCATGCCGAAAACGAAAGCCTGCATTTGGGGGACTGGGAGAAGGCGGTGCTTTCAGAAATATATTTGCTCGGCGAGTTGAAAACGGTGTTGAAACCCTAGACCGCTTCCACTTTGACACTTTCTCTTCGTTGGACTCGTTTTTGCTCAGGTCATGCACTTAAGTGCACTCCCTACCTCCTCCCTTCCGTCAGCAAGCTCCACGGGAGCTTGCTCCTCACAAAAGCCTCGTCCGCCTCGACCTCATGTCAAATTGAAACCGGTCTAAACCTCCAACAACATGCGTTGGGGCGCTTCAATGCATTCCTTGATGCGCACCAGAAACAAGACGGCTTCGCGTCCATCAATGACACGGTGGTCATAAGAAAGCGCGAGGTACATAACGGGGCGCACAACCACCTGCCCATTTTTCACCACAGCGCGCTCCACAATGTTGTGCATGCCGAGAATAGCGGTTTGGGGTGGGTTAAGAATAGGCGTAGACAACATAGAGCCAAAAATACCCCCATTGGAAATGGTAAAAGTCCCACCCTGAAGCTCCGAAAGCACGAGTTTGTCCTTGCGTGCGCGCTCACCAAAGTCCGCAATGGTTTTTTCAAGCTCCGCGAGGTTTTGTTGCTGCGCGTCCCGCACAATGGGCACCACGAGGCCGCGGGAGCCGGAGACGGCGACGCCAATGTCATAATAACGTTTATAGACAAGCTCATCGCCTTCCATGGAAGCGTTGACTTGAGGAAAAGCGCGCAAAGCGTCCACGACGGCTTTGACGAAGAAACCCATATAGCCGAGTTTTATTCCGTGCTTTTTCAAAAACATTTCGCCATAGGTTTTGCGCAAAGCCATGAGCTCGCCCATGTCCACCTCATTGAAGGTGGTGAGGATGGCGGCCTGGGACTGCGCCTGCAACAAACGCTCCGCCACACGTTTGCGCAGCGGCGTCAGCGGAACGCGCTCCTCCCTCTGCATGGAAGCGGCAGGCTGCACAAAAGCCGTGGGCAAAGAAGCCAGAAGGTTTTCCGAAGGAGAAGCTTGCGCGGGAGCGCCGGCCTTCAGCACGTCCTCTTTGACAACACGTCCCTGCGCGCCGGAGCCTTGAAGTTTTGAAACGTCGACGCCCTTGTCGGCGGCCATACGTTGGGCCACAGGCGTCACCGGAGGAATACGTTGTGGAGGGGCAGGAGGGGGGAGGGCCCCAGGGGTAGGCGGCGGGGCCTTGGGGGAAGCAACAGGCGGCGCAGCCACCGCCACAGCCCCCTCAGCGATGGTGCCGAGGGTATCGCCGATTTTGACTTTGGAGCCTTCGGGGAAGGCGATGGAAGCCAAAACACCGGCGGCGGGGGCGATGACGTCGATGCTGATTTTGTCGGTTTCAAGGGAGACAACGGCCTCCTCCAGCGCGATGGCGTCGCCGACTTTCTTATTCCACTTGGCGACAACGGCTTCTGAAATGGACTCTCCCAACACAGGGACTTTCAATTCAACGGGCATGGTTTCCTCGCTTCAGTGCATTTTCCGTCAACAATCTTTGTTCCAACTCGTGGGTTTGCATATAACCCGTCGAAGGGCTGGCGCTGGCCTCCCGGCCTACATAACGAAGCTTGGCCTTGCTGCCAATATGCGCCAGAGCCTCCTGCAGAATTTCATACATATAATGCCACGCCCCCATGTTTTGAGGCTCTTCCTGCAACCACACCACCTCCTCCACCTTGGGCATGCTGCGCAACATGTCATGAAAGACGTCCTTGTCCAAGGGATAGAGTTGCTCCATTCTCACAATGGCCACCTTGGTGTCCTGGATGGCTTTGCGCCCCTTGGCCAACTCAAAATAGACTTTGCCATAGCACAAAATGAGGCGGTCTGCCTCGGCAGGCACAACGCTGCTGTCGGTTTCGAGAATGATTTGTTGGAAGCCGCCTTCGGTGAAGTCCGACATGGGGGAGGTGGCGTCGGGCAAGCGCAGCAAGCTTTTGGGGGAGATGAGGATGAGGGGTTTTCTCCAGGGGAGGAGGAATTGCTCCCGCAGGAGGTGAAACATTTGTGCGGCATTGCTGGGGACGCAAATGCGGATGTTGTTTTCTGCCCCCAGCATGAGGAAGCGCTCAATGCGCCCCGAAGAATGCTCCGGGCCTGCGCCCTCATAACCGTGGGGCAGAATGAGGACAATGCCCGTCCTGCGCCGCCACTTGTCCTCCCCGGAACTGATAAACTGGTCGATAAAAACTTGAGCGCAGTTAACGAAGTCGCCAAACTGTGCCTCCCAGAGGACCAGCTCATCCGGCGCGTCGAGGCTATAGCCATATTCAAACCCCAGACAACCCGCCTCCGAGAGGGGGCTGTTGGTCAAAACGAAGGGGGTGGGGCCGGCAATACGGGAGAGGGAGTGGTGTTGGGCCCCCGTCCGGGTACAGTGGATGACGGCCTGGCGGTGGGCGAAGGTGCCGCGCTCCGTGTCCTGCCCGGTGAGGCGAATGGGGTGGCCTTCGGCAAGCAGACTCGCATAGGCGAGCATTTCGGCTGCGCCCCAGTCGAGGTTTTCTGAGCCGAGCGCCATTTTTTTGCGGCGCTCCAGGAGGCGGGCGATGCCGGGGTGCGGCACAAAACCTTCGGGAAGCCAGACAAGCTCATTCAGCAAGGAAGTGAGCTTTTCCTGCTTCAGTGTGGTGGGCACGCGAAACTTCAAGTCCCAATGCGCGGAATAATTTTTCCAGATGCCGCCTTCCGAGGGAATTTCAGGCAGCTTGGGGTTGGCCCTGGCGTTGGCATAGGCTTGGGCGAAGTGGGCATTGGCCTGGGCCAGGAGGGCGTCGGCTTCTTCCTGGGAGATGCGGCCTTGGCTGACAAGGCTTTGGGCATAGAGGGCGCGGGGGCTGGGGTGTTGGCGAATCAGCTCATACATTTTAGGTTGCGTAAACGCAGGCTCATCCCCCTCGTTATGTCCATATTTGCGGTAGCAAACCAAGTCGATGACGGCGTCGTCGCCGAAGCGTTGACGGTATTCAATGGCCAGTTGCGCGACATAAACACAGGACTCCGGGTCATCCCCATTGACGTGAAACACCGGCATGTCCGTAGCGCGGGCCATGTCCGTGCAATAAGGCGAGGAGCGTCCCTGCTCAGCCTCCGTTGTATACCCCAGTTGGTTGTTGACGACAATGTGCAGCGTCCCGCCGTTGGCATAGTGTTTGAGCTCGCTCAAATTGAGGGCTTCAATGACGAGTCCCTGCGCGGAGAAAGCGCCGTCTCCGTTGATGGAGATGGGGAGGACAGCGCGCTCGCCGCCCACGCCCAAGCGCCTTTGTTTGGCGCGTGTACGGCCTTCGACGACGGGGTGGACGAAGCCCAGGTGGCTGGGGTTATAGCAGAGGGTGAGGTGGAGGTTATGCTCTCCAAAGCGCACGTCACGCGAAGCGCCCAAGTGGTATTTCACATCCCCCGTATGAAAGAAGGCCTCCGGGTTGGTGGTAGGCCCTATAAACTCGTTATAAATATCCTCCGCGGACTTCTGAATAACATTGGTGAGGACATTGAGTCGCCCACGGTGCGTCATTCCAAAAACCGCTTCACGTATTCCAAATGTTGCGCCCAGGGAGAGGGCCGCATCCAACATGGGCACCATGCTGTCGGCGCCTTCAATGGAGAAGCGTTTGACGGCTTGGAATTTGGCGTGGGCGGTGGTTTCAAAAGCCTCCGTCATGGAGAGCCTTTCGAGGATATGCAGCTGTTGCTCTCGTGAGGGCTTGAGGCAGGCTTGGGTTTCTTCAATGCGTTTTTGCAGCCACCGACGGCGCTCTGTATTGCGGATGTGTCGAAACTCAAAGCCGATGCGGTTCGTCCAAATGCTGCGCAGGTGGGCGAGGGCGTCCTTGAGTTTGAAGGGGGTTTGGCCCAAACGTATTTCGCTTTCCATCTCAGCGGGGGTGAATTGGGAGGACTTAGCCAACTCCAATTCAGCGACGCCGGGGTTGGGGGTGAGCCACACGCCCAGAGGGTCCAACTTCACCTCAAGGTGCCCATAGCGACGCAGCGCGTTGGCGGCGGCGTCGAATTTCACTTGGAGCGCCACGTTGGGCGTGCCGGGGGCAGGGCTTGGTTTTTTGGACTGAAAGCTTTGGTGGTCCACAAAAACCAGGGGGGTGCCCTTGCGGCCCAAAGGCGCAAACAGCTCCGCCCAGGAAGCGTCTACCGACGCCGGGTTTTCGAGGTATTGTGCATAGAGAGATTCGATGAAGTCTATATTGGAGCCGCTGAGGAGGGAGTCAAAAGGCTGGGTAGACATGGCAATGGAATGTTGACAGAAAAAAGGGGTGGTGTGGCGGAAGAAGCAAAATGCGGAAGGATAAATACTCAGAAACGGCAGTTGCAGCCAGGGTGTATTATTTATATGCCATTCAACGACCAAAGCCTATGCTAATGGTTTTTATGTTGCATACCTTGCTATAGAGCATGCGCAACGGAGGAAGTTTATGCTTCTAAAAGAGAAAAAGCTTTTATTAACAGGGGTATTAACCCCGCAGTCCATTGCCTTTGCCATAGCGGAGTTGGCGCAGAAGGAGGGGGCGGAGGTGGTATTGACGGGGTTTGGCAAGGCTTTGGCCTTGACGCAGCGCTCCGCGAAGCGTCTGTCGCCGACGCCGGAGGTATTGGAGTTGGACGTAACGGAGCCTGCGCACCATGAGGCGCTGGCCAAGGCCATAGGGGAGCGTTGGGGGAGGCTGGACGGGGTATTGCACGCGGTGGGTTTTGCCCCGGAGGATGCTTTGGGCGGGAAGTTTTTGTCCACGCCCTGGGAGAGTGTGCAGCGCGCCTTCCAGGTGTCGGCTTTTTCGCTGAAGGCTTTGGCGGCGGCCATGGCGCCGCTCATGTCCCAGGGGGGAAGCGTGGTGGCCCTGGACTTTGACAACAGCACGAGCGCCTGGCCCCTCTATGACTGGATGGGCGTATGCAAAGCGGGCCTCGAATCCATCGTCCGCTATTTGGCCCGGGACTTGGGGAGCCAAAACATTCGCGTCAACGCGCTTGCGGCGGGGCCTTTGGCAACCATTGCGGCCAAGGGCATACCGGGGTTTGACAAGTTGGAAAACCAGTGGAGCAAACGTGCGCCGCTTTCCTGGAATGCGCGGGGCGGCGAGTGCCTGGAGGCGGTAGCGCGCACCGCAGTCGTCATGTTGTCCGACTGGATGCCGAAGACAACGGGCGAGTTGATTCGCGTAGACGGCGGCTACCACGCCATGGGTGCGGACTTAACGCCCTAGGCCGGTTCCAAGTTGAAGTGGGTGCAACCAGAGGTCTCCATGGCCCATGGGACAGGGGGGTAGGGGAGAGGGGTACCACGCTTCATCATGAAAGGGCGTGCGGGTATCTCCTTGTCCGATTGGACGGGGGCGAGGGGGTTTATGCCGGTACCCCCCCCGCGCCCTCAGCTCGTAAGCGTCCACATTTCCCCCCGTATGTCGCAACAGCTCAAGTGAAGCTTAACCCGGTCTATTGGACTTCAAACTCGCCTACCGTCACCTCTTCGCCCCGGCTTTGCAGGCGCAAGGTGACAGACTGTTCCTTTTGTTGAGCCATACCAAAACCTGTGAAGAAGTTGAGTTGCAGGCTGGTAGTCCCTGATACTGTTTGCTGGTTATGGCCATAGAATTGGGCCTGTACGAGGTATTTGCCGGGCTTGGCTTTTTTCAGCAAAAATTCCTCAGGGCCATAGCCGCCGGTAAAGTCCGCTGAAATACGCCCGCCCTGGTAGCTGAGGGGGTGGGAATAATACACTTTTTCACCGTTAGGGTCCGTTACCCATAAGTCTATATCCGTATTATCGCTGTCCCAACTCAACACCACACGCAAATCCACGGGGAGGTTTTTGAGGAGGCGTGTGTCCATGGCCGAGGTATGGGGTCGGGTTTTGGCCACAGCCGCCAGGGCGTTGAGTTCTCCCAACGCTATCAACTCTATGCCGGGGAAGCGGCCATGCCAGGGGCGGGAAACCACCTCATAGAGGTTGTCGACGGCCTTTTGTATTTCGCCGAGTTTGGCCCAAGCCAGGCCCAAGTCGCGCCAGGACTGGGGCTCATTCGGCGAAAGCTCCAGCACGCGCTCCAGCAGCCAAACCGCCAAGTCGGCGCGGCCCGCCTGCAAGAGGCGATAGCTCAGCACGCGCAGAATGTGGCGGCTTTCAAGGTCCATCTCCGCGAGGTTGGAAAGCACGCGCAGCGCCAGGGTGGTTTCGCCCTTGTCGAAGAAAATATCGGCGACGTCGAGAAAGAAGGCCGTACTGTTGAGATAGCCGGGCCGTTCGTCAAGATAAATACGGTAAAGTTGTGCCTTAGAAGCCTTCTTCAAGCGTTGTACATAGGGAGCATTAGACGCCCACTTTTTAAGTTGAATGGTGGCCTGGCTAGGGGCAGAGGGTGGGGCAGATGAAACAGCGCCGTTTGCTGCTAAAACACGCCCACCCACCCCACTTCTCGCGCCAAAACCTCGGATGCTGCCTGCATCGTTCTCACGAAGAAGATGTTCTATGACGACATGCTGCTCCACAGGTGCCGCAGCGCCGGGGCGTGGTGCACTCTGCCTCCCCATGGAACCTGCGTTTTCCTCTCCGCTGCCTGTGCTTCTGCTTGCCCACGCTGGGTTTTCATTGTCCGAATTTTCGGTTTTCTTCTTTCTCGCAGGGGGGTTGTCCTTTGGAAAATCCTTCTTCCACCAATTCAGCTTCTGTTGAAATTGGGAAAGCACCTGCTCAACGTGCGCGGCCTTGCTTTGCTCGGCCTGCCTTCGAGCATGGCCCAATTGGCGCTCATATTCGGCGCGCAACTCTGCGGGCGGCACAATTTCATGGCGCACATAGTCCTCAACGCGGTCCAACACAATGAGTGAAGTGTTGCGTGTTACGAGGCCAAAGGCTTTGCCGAGGCGCTGAATTTGAGCGCGGTTGAGTTCATATTCGGCTTCAAGCGCATTCACATGAAGGCGCGCCCACTCCTGGGCTGCAAATTCTCCGGCCACGTTTGTGGCTGCCACGTTGAAGTTTTGTTTCTCCTTATGTCCGTTGGGCAAAAGCCATTCTACTTCCATGTCCGTCGACGGCGCTGTCAAAATGCCTGCCACGGCCAAACCACTTGAGGCGGAAGAATTCCACGCGTGCACCAACTCTTTGGCGTTGGCAGCCCTCAAAGCCACCACGCGAGGCGCGGCCTCGCGCAAACTGCGGGCTGCGGCAGCAGGCTCCTCGCGCATGAGGTCCACACAAGCGCCGCCACTGTTTTCAGCCAGGAGGCGCAAGCGGTTGACGTTGGCAGAAGCGGCGGCGTTGACGGCCAACACCGGCACGGAAAAGTGGGGGAAACTCGGTGCGCCGAAGTTGACAAGGCCATCCGAAAACAGCAACACCGCTTCCACGGGCGCCGCAGGGCGAAAGGCCGCAGCGCTGGTTGCGCCGTCATAAACCACTTTTTCCAAAACCTCCCGCAGTGCGGACCAGTCGCCGTTTTTCACTGGGAAGCGGCCCATGTCTTCGGCCGTATCTCTGGCCAAAGTCAACACGACTTCGGTGTGGCGCACAGCCTGAAACCACGCATCCAACAGCATGAATTCGCGGCCATGCTCGCGCTTTTCTCCGGAGCCCGAAGCGTCCCACAGCAAAGCCACCCGAGAAGGCGCAGGGCGCTCTGTGCGCTCAAAGGCCACGGGCGGCAACTCTGCATAAAAATAGGAGGTGTTGTCTTTGTTTTCAACCAGGAGTTGGGGGCCGAGGGGTTGGGCCAACAACACTTCAATATAGGCCTCGGGTTTTAGCTTTTCGCGGCGAAACTCCAGCTTGGCCTCGCCCTCGCGTTGCCACCACTCGCCCCCGGGGAGGCCGCTGACCATTTTGCTTTTGTCAACGACGACACCCGTGCTGCGCAGGCGTACCTCCAATATGTCCAACAGCTCCGAAGGAGGCAAGGCCAGGCGATAGCGTGCTGCGCCGCTGCTGTCTATGGGCATACGCTCCACGAGGGTGAGAGAAACCCTTCGCTCGCCCTTAGCCGGTAGTGGATAAACCCGCAGTTTAAAATTATTGCCCTGGATTAGCTCTAACAGGGCGGGGTCTATCTTCCCGCGAATCACCTCTTCAAAAACCTCTTGGCCCTTGGCTTTTTCAACGGGGACGGCGGGCCGCAAATGGCCGTCTATGTCCAGGGCGAAACCCGTTACCTGTTGCCCTTCCAGCAAGGGAAATTGCAACTCGCCCTCCAATATGCGTGCGTTGGGGTTTCGAAAAACCAACTCCAAAGTGGTTTTGGCCAAGCGCCCCACCATTTGTCCCTCTACCTTTATGGAGGCCAGTTGAATGGGCTCCGCCGAAGCATCCACAAGCCGCATAAGGGGTAGGGGAGGGGGCAGCCTAGGGGGAGGCAGCACGCCTCTTTGGGGTATTGTAGGCTGAGCCCAAACACTCCATACCAACCCCAACAACACCCCAAACCTGAGAAAATAACGCATAGGCTCCTCTTTGGCGTTGAAGGGAAGACCCGTTGCCGTCCATCCCTTTCCTTGAGGCATAACGCCCCCTAAGCTTTGTGTACACCCAAGCTGTCTGCAACTTGAATGTTTGGGCAAAGCCCCAACAAAACGTATGTATACACCCCAGTTTGAGAGCTACGTTCCCAGCAACCCAAGAAGCTTCCAGCGTACAAAGTTTGGGGGGGGGTGGTTTTATGTTGAATGAAGTGGTGACGACACACGGGTAGAAAAATAGAGGCTTAGAAGTTAGGGGCCAGGGGGTTGGGTTTGGGGGGGTTGTCGAGCTGGGGGCAAGGGGGTTTCTGCCAGCAGAAACCCCCTCGCCCCCGTCCAATGGGGCATGGAGACGTCCGGCTGCACTCCCCTCAACAGAAAACCTAGGTGGGTTTCCCATAAAAACCGCCGCCACAACCCCCCTTTGTTTAAGGTGGTCTGCAGCGGCGGTGTGGGTTAGGTTTTCCCTTAGTATAAGAAATTCAGGCAGATTAGGGCCACGAAGCGCCACCAAAAATGACGTGTACATTGCCGTCGCAACGCTCTACCCACAACCCCAGGTGCTTGTCGCCCAAATAGGCTCCCAGCATGATAGCCACCATCTCTTTATAGCCTGGCTTTGTCATAGCAATGCGAAACAGGTTGGAACCGCAATTTCCAGGTACGACTATCTGGTGCAGCTCAACCATAAAGCCCCCCCCATCCATGGTAACAGCCTTCACTTTTCCAGTCGGAGGGGTTTGTTGCGCATAGGCCGTCGAAGTTGTGGCCGCCATTCCTACAAATGCCAGGGTTATTGCTGCAAAAACAACTTTCTTATAGCTCATCATGTTCTCCTTTTGTTGTGAATGAAATGTTAGTGTTAGTGTTAGTGTTAAGGTTAAACTTCATCTTCTTGTCCGAGTGAAAGGTTTAATCGAGAATGAGTTCCAAAATAGCTGGAAGCCAAGCGGAGGAGGGGTGGGGAGGCTGTGGGG
>WQYA01000033.1 GCA_009781495.1 Cystobacterineae bacterium | reverse complement strand
TATAAACTCCCCCCGCCTTAACACCTAACGTAGACGAAGAATTAATGAGCGCTGTCTTTTGGTAGAGCCAACGTAGGGGGGTACTGTTTTAGAGCACGAGCAGGGGGATACACTGTTGTGGAGTACGAGCAGGGGGTGATAGCCCCCTGCGGCGCTTAAAATAAGACCAGGTAGCAGTGCTTCAGCATTTCAAATTTTGCACGGGGTAAACGGCCCCGGAATGATGAGTTGGAGTAGCAGAAGAGTTCGAGGGGGTCGCGAGTGCTGCCTAGCCCCCGGCGGGGCCCCAGAGGGTGTTTTTTTGGTTACTTTTTTGTCACACAAAAAAGTGACTCGCCGGGAGGCGAAACCTACGGCAGCCGCGCAGCGGAGACGGCCGGGCCGCAGGCCCAGCACCAATAACCCCGCCCGGGGGGCAGAAGAATTGTTTTTGAAAACAGACGGGCCGCAGGCCCAAGAAAACCAACGCTCGAATGGGCGAAAAGAATGTTTCTACCCCCTACAGCCCTGAGCCCTAAACTACCACCCCCCCGGCTATGCCGGTACCCCTCCCCGGAGGGGAATTTTTCGCGGCCGCCTGCAAGGCAAAAAAATATTTTCCACTAAAATTACCCCCGAAAAGAAATGCTTTTAAAACCCCCTCCGGAGGAGAAAAGAAACGTTTTTAAACCCCCCGCTGCTCCCCCCCCCAAATGTATTTGTGCTGCTGCAACTGAAAACGTACCGGCAACTTGTCCGCTATTAACCATGTGGCCACCTCCAGCGGCGACAAAAGGCCCAACACGGTTGAAAACAACACCTCCACCTCCCCCCCAAAAAGCCCCTCGCGTCGGCATACTTCCTTGGCCCACGCATAGTCCTCTTGGGAGGCCAATACAAACTTCACCTCGTCCCCCTTTTTCAACAAACTCAGGTTGGCCCAACAATTGTGCGCCGCTTCGCCGGAGCCGGGCGGCTTGAAGTCCACAATTTTTTTCACCGCCAAGGGCACTTTGTCCAAATAAATGCTGCCGGAAGTCTCCAACAACACCTCCAGGCCCGCCTCCAACAACTTCTCCATCAACACATAAACCCCCGGCTGCAACAAAGGCTCCCCTCCGGTCACCTCCACCAAGCCGCAGCCCATGGAAAGCACCTTTGCCGCCACCTCCTCAACGGACATGCGTTGGCCGCCGGAAAAAGCATAGGCCGTGTCGCACCAGCGGCAACGCAAATGGCAGCCGCTCAGGCGGACGAAGGCGCACAACTTGCCTTGGTGCGTCGACTCGCCCTGCAAAGAGAGGAAGCATTCGCTTATCAGCAAGCTTGGGGAGGAAACCTCAAATTCCAACAAACAACCCCTCAGGTGCGGAGTTTATAGCCACTGCGTATGCATGCAACGGACATGACGCTGAACAGGACGGAAAACAGCAACAGAATGCCCAACCCCAACCAAGTGTTGGTGGAGCTATAGCCAAATGCGGCGCCGCGCAGGGCGTCTACAATGAAGACGACGGGGTTGAGCAGGCTGATGCGGTCAAACGGGGGAGGGAGGCGGTGGACTTCATAGAAAATGCCGCCCAAAAAGGCCATGGGCGTCAGGAAAAACGTCGGCACCAGGTTGGCTTGCTCAAAACTTTGGGACCAAAGGCCCGTCAGCAGGCCCAGGAGGGAAAAGACATAGGCTACCAGGGAGGAGAGGAGGAGGAGGGGCAGCCATTGCACAAGGCTCATCGGTACAAAAAAGGCCGCCATGCCCACAGTCAAAACCCCCAACATCAGCCCCCGCACCATGGCCCCGCCTATCCAACCCAAAAGCAACTCCAAAGCCCCCATGGGCGCCACCAACAAGTCCACAATGGGGCCTTGCATTTTGGCGACGAGAATGGAGGAGCTGGTATTCAGCAAAGCGCCGTTGGAAATGGTCAAAAACAACAGGCCCGGGAAAACAAAAGCCATATAGGGCAGCCCATTCCAGCGTGCATGCTCCGCAAAGGGCGCCTTCGCGAAGACGAGGAAATAAAGCAAGGTGGCCACCAGGGGGCCCAGCACGGTTTGAATGGGCACCCGCATAAACCGCTTTATCTCTTTTTCCAACAATGTTTTGGCCGCAATAATATTCATAAAAACAAAATAGGTTTAGGCCTGGGTGGGCGGGGGGTTGGGGTGCAACACAGCATAAATAACGTCTTCAAGGCGTGGGCTTTGCGTTTGCATGTCCTCAATGGACAGTTGGGCAGAAAGCGTGGCCACCACTTCGACAAAATGGGGGCGGCCGTGCATTTGAGACAGGGTGAGTTTTTTGCCGTTTTCAGAGAGGGTTGCCTCCACGCCCGGCAACAGCGCCTGGAGTTTGTCGCGACTCAAAGGAGAAGCGAGGCGAAGGTGCAGTTGTTGGGTACCGAGGCGGGAGAGGAGGTGGTTTTTCTCTTCCACCACAGCCAAACGCCCTTGGGAAAGCACGCCCACCCTGTCGGCCAAAGCTTCGGCCTCTTCCAAATAGTGGGTGGTCAGCACAATGGTGGTGCCGTTTTCGCGCAGGTGTTGGACATAGTGCCACAAGTCCTGCCTCAACTCCATGTCCACGCCCGCGGTAGGCTCATCGAGGAACAGAAGTTTGGGGCTGTGCACCAAGGCTTTGGCAATCATCATCCTCCGCCGCATGCCGCCGGACAAAGCGCGCATTTGGCTGTCGCCTTTGCTGCTGAGGGAGAATATGTTCAGCAACTCCTCAATGCGGGCTTTGTCCTTGCGCATGCCATAATAGCCCATTTGGAAGGCCAAAACCTCGCGCGGGGTGAAATAGGGGTCGAAATTCAACTCCTGGTGCACAAACCCCATCTCATAGCGCAGCTTTTGGGCGTGTTTGTCCAAGTCCAAACCAAAGACATGGACTTTGCCGGAAGTTTTTTTGGCAAGCCCGCCCACGCAACCGATGAGGGTTGTTTTTCCTGCGCCGTTGGGGCCCAAAAGGGCGAAAATTTCACCGCGGTGAATGTCGAGGCTGACGTTGTCAAGGGCGCAAAAGTCGCCATAACATTTGCTCAACCCTTCCAAGCGCAACACGGCTGTCTCTGGGGCTTGCCCTTCTTCTTGGGGTGCGCAAACCGCCTCCGTTGGAGAAGCGGTTGGGGCGTTTTCTGTGAGGTTGTGGCGTGTCATAGGCTTTTCTTCGCCGTCCGACATAAACCCAAAAGCCTCTGTTGAGAAGCAATAGCTGCTTCTTTGCCTTCACGCCTTGGGTTTTAGGGGCAAAGGCGCAAAAGCATGGTTGAGGGGGCCGTGGCCGTGGCCCATTTTTATGTTTTTCCCGGCCAGCAAGGCTTGGTGCACATAGTCCCCGGCTTTGCTGACGGCTTGGGGGAGGGGGTTAGCGTGGGCGAGGTAGGCGGCAATGGCGGAGGAGAGGGTACAACCGGTGCCATGCTGGTTGTGCGTCTCAATATGGGCATGTTGCAGGCGCAAGCAACTGCCGTCGCGCTGCACCAGAAAGTCCACCACCTTTTCCCCTTCGGAAGTGTGCAGCGGCAAATGCCCGCCTTTCAACAAAACGGCTTTGCTTCCAAACGCCAGCAAGTCCCAGGCGGCTTTTTTCATGTCGGCTTCAGAAGCAATGTCGCGGCCGTCGAGGAGGGCCACGGCTTCATCGAGGTTGGGGGTAAGGAGGGTGGCCAGGGGAAACAGGCAGCGTTTGAGTGCCGAGGGGACGTCTTCTTGAGCGAGCGCGTCTTTGCTGGACGCCGCCAACACGGGGTCCACCACAAGGTTTTGGAGTCCAAACTCCCGGCAGCCTTCGGCCACGGCTTCACAAACAGCCGCATTCGGCACAAGCCCCACCTTTGTCGCGTCCACCTCAAAGTCCTCCAGCACGGACTTCATTTGCAGGCGCACAAACTCGGGCGTCACCGGCCAAATGCCCTGCACGCCCTGGGTGTTTTGGGCCGTCAACCCCGTTTGGGCAATGCAGGAGAAGCAGCCCAGGGCTTGGGCTGTTTTGGTATCGGCTTGAAGGCCCGCACAACCGCCGCTGTCGGAGGTTGCAATGGCCAGCACAGTGGCATAACGCGCCTGCATGGAGGTTTAGAGGCTTTTTATGGTGTTAATCAGCTCTACAATAACTTTTTGGGCGTCGCCATACACCATGCGCGTGTTGTCCAAATAAAAGAGGTGGTTTTCAATTCCGGCAAAACCCACGCCTTTGCCGCGCTTCACCACCAACACCTGTTTGGCCATGTCCGCATTCAATATGGGCATGCCATAAATGGGGCTGGACTTGTCGGTGCGCGCAACCGGGTTGACGACGTCGTTGGCGCCGATGACCAGCACAGCGTCGGTGGAGGCGAAGTCGGCATTAATTTCGTCCAAGTCGAGAATTTTGTCGTAGGGCACGCCGGCCTCTGCCAACAACACATTCATGTGTCCGGGCATGCGGCCTGCAACGGGGTGAATGGCAAACTTCACTTCAACGCCGTTGTTTTCAAGCAGCTGCGCCAACTCCCACAATTTGTGCTGGGCTTGGGCCACCGCCATGCCATAGCCGGGAATGACAATGGCCTTGGCGGCATAGGCCAGAGAAATGGCCGCGTCTTGAGGGGCCGCCTCCTTCATGCTGCCCTTCACCGCCTCCCCACTGCCTCCCCCCTCGCCGAAATTGGAAAACAACACATTGCCCAGGGAGCGATTCATCGCCTTGGCCATCAACTGCGTCAACAAACTGCCCGCAGCGCCCACCACGGTGCCCGCAATAATCATCGCATTGTTTTGGAGGGCAAAACCTTCAAAGGCCACCGCCAAACCCGTGCAGGCGTTGAAGAGGGAGATGACGACCGGCATGTCGGCGCCGCCAATGGGCACCGCCATCATCGCCCCATAAGCCAAGGAGGCGGCGAAAAAACCCAGCGTCAGCGCCAGGGGAGGCTCCGGGAGGACAGCCATGGCCACACCCATGCCGATGGCGCCCAGCAACACAAGGAGGTTGAGGTATTTCTGCCCGGCAAAACGCCACACGCGGTTCATTTTTCCGTCCAGCTTGGCCCAGGCAACGAGGCTGGCCGACAGAGAAATGGAGCCGATGAGGCCGCCCGCAATGGCCAAACTCAACAAAGCCTTGGAGTGCGCCTCGTGGTGCAACAAGGCAATGGCGCCGATGGCCGCAGCGGAGCCGCCGCCCATGCCGTTATAGAGGGCAATCATCTGCGGCATGTTTGTCATTTCCACGCGCTTGCCCGACCACCAGGCCAAGCCCCCACCCACCACCAAAGCAATGGAAATCAGCAAAAAATTCCCCATGTTGGGATAAAGGAATGTAATGCCCATGGCCGCCGCCATGCCGACGCCGGCCCAAATAATGCCCTTGCGGGCCGTTTTGGGGTGGGACATCTGCTTGAGGCCGAGAATGAAAAGCAGGGCCACGACGAAATAGACAATCTCAATCAACAGCTTGTTCTGAATCAAAAGCTCATTCAGCTGAGTCAAAAGCTCGTTCATGGCGTTCATTTCCCCTTGCTGCTTTTGAACATTTCCAACATACGCTCGGTGACGACATAGCCGCCGGCGGCATTGCCTGCGGCCAGCACCACCGCAATGAAGCCAATGGTTTTCTGCAAGGTGTCCGTGGCTTCTCCAAGGGCCACCATGGCGCCGACAAGCACAATGCCGTGAATGAAGTTGGAGCCGGACATGAGCGGCGTGTGCAAAATGACGGGCACGCGGGCAATCACCTCAAAGCCCACAAAGCCGGCCAGCATAAACACATAGAGAGCGGCGATTACGAGTGTGGGTGCTTCCATTTATCCTCCAATCAACGCCAAAGTGGGGGCGTGCTTGACGCTGCCCGCGTGGGTGAGGACGCTTCCTGCCAACACCTCGTCCTCGAAATTGAGTGTCATTTGCCCGTCCTTCACAAAGGGCGACAAAAAGTTGAGCAGGTTTTTGGCATAGGTTTCACTGGCCTGCACGGAAATGGCGCTGGGCAAATTCAGCGGCCCCAACACCAAAACGCCTTTGTGCAGCACTTCCTCGCCGGGTTTTGTCAACTCGCAGTTGCCGCCGTTTTCGGCCACCATGTCCACCACCAAAGCGCCGGGCTTCATGCCCTCCACCATGGCCTTCGTAATAATTTTTGGGGAAGGCCGGCCTGGAAGTCCCGCTGTGGTGATGACGACACCCGCTTGGGCCACATGCTTGCTGAGCACCTCGGACTGTTTGGCCTTCTCCTCCTCCGTCAGGGCCCTTGCATACCCCCCCTCCCCTGAGGCGTCTACCCCTGTGTCTATGAGTTTGGCCCCCAGAGACTCCACCTGCTCCTTGGCGGCGGCGCGTATGTCATAGGCTTCCACCTGGGCGCCCAGGCGCTTGCAGGTGGCGATGGCTTGAAGGCCCGCAACACCGGCGCCCACCACCACCACTTTCGCCGGACGTATGGTGCCCGCAGCGGTGGTTAGCATGGGGAAGAAAAAGCTGGCGCGGTTGGCGGCGATGAGGGCGGCTTTATAGCCGGCGACGGCGGCTTGGGAAGAAAGCACGTCCATGCTTTGGGCGCGTGTAATCCGCGGCACCAACTCCAAAGCGAAGCAGGTGATGTTTTTCTGGCACATGCGCTTTATCAATTCCAGGCGCTGGTGCGGCTGCACAATGCAAAGCAAAGTGGCGCCGTCGCGCATGGCATTCAGCTCGGCCAGGGTGGGGGGTTGGACTTTGAATACCACGTCGGCCTTGGCGAGTACCGGCCTAAAGTCCTCCGCTACCACCGCCTTCCCCGCATAGGCCGCGTCCGCAAAAAAGGACTCCGCTCCCGCCTGACGCTCCACAAACACTTGGGCGCCCAGGCGGCTGAAACGCTCAGCGGTACCGGGGTCCAAAGCCACACGACGTTCCCCGGCTTGGGTTTCTTTCATAACAGCAATGCTTAGACTCATCTCTCCAACTTTCGGCAGAAGGTTGTCTTCATTGTTTGGGCCTGAAAAAGGTGCCCCTGCTATTTCTTAAATTTCGCCCACCCGCAACCTTATTCTATGCAAAAACGCGGCAATTTTTTACCCACATTGCACTCTAGCATAAGGAGTGCCCATCCTTGCGCTTTTATATACTGCTTTTGCTTATAAGCTTAAAGAATTTTAAGTGTCATAGCTTATGTATTTAGGCCTTATGCATAGTCTTACTTATAGCTTATTTACCTCATTGGATAGACGAGCCGGGGGGGGGGATACCGGAAGTCTAACCCAGGGGAGTAGGGGGGAGTAGGGGGAGAAGAGGGGAGAAGAGAAGAAGGGGGGGGCAGCGCTTAGCGGCAAGCGGGAGGGGTTTCATAACAGAGGTTCAGCGGGGTGGTATCCATACAGGGGAGGCCATTCTCCACGGGGCAGGTTTCGCAGCAATACCATTCACTCCCCTCGTTGTTGGCCGGGCTGCCGTCGCAATAGGCATATTGCGCAACGCGGCTTTGCGTGCAGGCGGCGTTTTCGCCCGAAAGTGTTTGGCCGCAAATGAGGGACTCCCCTTGGGGTGCACCCAGCGGGTAGTCAATTTGCAAGCCGCACATTTCTTTTTTGTCTTTGCTGTTTGCGCAACGAGCGCAGTCGGCGTTGGGGTTAGGGAGTTGGCGAGAGCCATAGAGGGCGCACCCGGAGCAATAGCGGGCGCAGGAAGAGACTTTGTCTTCTGCCTGGCTATGGTTTTCCAGGTTGTCCACGTCGAAGCCCAGCGTATGGAGGAATTCATGGAGCAAGGCCTGTTGGAATTCATTGGGGGGCAGCGTAGCGTTATTCAGAAAGTCCCTATTCAATTTAAGGCTACAGGGGGTGTTTATAGGGCAGGCCCACATTCCATGTTGCAGGGCCGTGGCGCGCGCGAAGGCCATGGCGCGCATTCCTGGAAGTGGGGCCATGAATTCGGGCTCATTTTCGAAGCCGCAATAAATGTCGACGGTATGGTTTCCTGAGAGCGCATAGCTGAGGCTATCTGCCATGAGGGGGTTGGAGAGGGCGAGGCAGCCCAGGCTTTGCCTGGAAATATCGGCGATGGCCCCCAAAAGTATTTCGGTTTCTTCTGGGGTACAGCCGTCCTTTTTGCCTTCGTGGTTTTGGATAATTCTGAAGCCGAAGTTAAACTCCACGGCCAGGTTGTGGGGGGTGGGAAGGGCCTGGTGTGGGGCAGTATTTTTCCAGGGTTGGGAGGGGTTTTCGAAATAAAGCGTCCTGGGTATTGGGTCCGGCCGCTGTGGGGGTGGGGTGGGGGTTGCAGGGTTGGGCAAGCTTAAGTCTACCAAGCCTTCCACGGTTAAGGGTTGAAGGCTTTCTTCGGAGGTCCACTGGCCGTTGTTGTTGAGTTTCTGATGAAGCACCCGAACAAAGAGGGGGTTGTCCGCGGGCACAAACTTCACGCGCCTGTCGAAATTTCCGTTTCGGTAGGTGTCATAGGACTGGAGGGTTTGGCCATTTTTGCGTTCCTCCTGAAAGTCGATAATACCGTCGGCATATTCAGAAAAAGTGTGCAGATAGGAGCCGTCGGGCCATGTTGTGAAGGAGGAGCGTGTTTTATTGTCCCGGTTTTTAATTTCGGCATAGCGCACGCCTTCGTCGTCCACCCATTGGCGGTATTCTGCGAAGCCGTCCTCGTCGAAGTCCACGGCTTGTCCGGCGCGTGCCTGCGCCACCTTGTCTTCGAGTTTTTTCACTTCTTCGAGTGCGTGAGGAGAGGCAGGGCGCACAGGTGTGCTGTCGCACCCCCCAAGCGGCATTGCCGACAGCAAGGCAATGAGCGGCACCGCACAAGCTCTACGCATCGTCTTTCTCACTTCCTTACTGGCAGACTTATTCGGCCCACCGCGGCCCTGCACCGTTTTTTTCTGGACACCCAGCGTATTGGACGCACGCGAGAGCGTACATGAAAACCAAGGTGGCGTGCGGGCATAACATTGCGCAGTGCTGCTTGAAAAGGGCTAAGTAGCCCCCTGTTTTCTTCAAAATTTCGTATAAAAACAAAAGGGTTGCTTAAGGTTTTAGGCACAGAGGTTTTTGAGGGGGGGGTTGACGCAAGGGGACAGTGGCGTCAGAATAGCTGTGTTGTTGGCCTAAATGTAACAAGGGGTAGTTTATGCGGAGGCAAAGGGGTTTAAACTGGGGAGTCCTATTAGGGGCGGTGGCAGCGGTGGGGTGTTTCTCGCTTGAAGGGACGTGCCGTGAGGCGCAGGAGTGTCCCACAGGCAGCCATTGTATGCAGGGCGACGGTGGTGGCATATGCATATGGGGGAAGATGAGCGCCGAGGGGAAGATGGTGCCGGACATACGTATTCAGCTTGCGGAGGGAGAGAAGGAGCTGAGCGAAAGTGGGCGGATGAACAGGGAGGTTTTGAAGCTTCGCATAGACGTTTATGGCGCTTCTCAAGGTGTGGAGATGCAGCTGGAAATACCGGGCGAGAGCCGCCAGTCCTTTTCATGCACGCAGCTGAGTGAGGAGTCCAACGGAGAGCGTCGGCGCTTGGAGTGCGTGCTGAGGAACGAGCGTGAAGGGAAACACAAGTTGACGGTGAATGCCCATGGGACACAAGGCAGCACGACGGAGGAATTTTCGTGGACCTATGACATAACGCCGCCCAGCATCCAAGAAATAACGCTCCCCAACCAAAGAAGCTGGGGGCGGGACGACACGCTTTATATGCAGGTATGGCTGGAGGGCGCAGGCGGCGATGTGGATTGGGAAGGGAGTGAAATATTCGCAGGAGGACTCCAGGTTACACGTGCAGATTGTCCTTTAAATGTGGTTGCCAGTCCCCAAGCCGAATGTCTTGCGGTGCCGCTTTCGGAGCTGCCGGACTTGCCGCACGGGGACTATGAGTTGCGTTTGAAAGCCAGGCTTGTGGATGAGGCGGGCAACGAAAACAACCTGATATGGCAAGAGCTCAAAGTGCCGATCAGCCGCGTGGCGTGGGGTTTGAATTTGGATATGGAGGTGAGGACTGGAGGGGTTACGCGAGAAGGTTGGTTTCTGTTTTTTGCAGCAGAGTGGAGAGATGGACGCTCTGAATATTTTCTGGCAACCGTTGATGCCAACGGGAAACCGGTATGGCGTACAAAAGTGCTCGACTTCGAATTTGGAGATGGGTTGTTGCTGGGCAACCACAGAGGCACAGACGTGGTGTTGGCAAGCTGTTTTGTGGAGGAGGGAGGAAGCACAAGGGGAGGGATTTATGTTGCCAATGCGAAAACCGGAGACTCTTTGTCGGATTGTACCAACCTCTTAGGGGGGGATTATGCGGTTGGCCCGTTTTGGGCACTTTTGCAGGGGGGCCCTGGCAAAGACTTGGTGGTGGCGCGAGAGTTTCGGTCGGCCGCCGACCACGTTTTGGGGGCTTGCCGTTTTATTCAGGATGCAGCCGCAGGGCGCTTTGAGTGTGAGCCCTCAGGAACTTTGCCCGGCGCAGAAGACCAGCAGACGAGCCATGACAAATTTTTGGTGCGCCAAACGCCTGCAGGAGCTGTGCAGGTGTGGGTTGGCTCTCGGGTGCAACATTGGTGTGCGCTGCAATGGCAGGACCAAGGGAGAAGCGTCAATGGTTGGAGCCCAGGGCGCGCAGGGAGCCCTGTTTGCTTCGAGCAAGGCCCTGCTGTTACTGCCCATTGGATACGGGCACAGCCGCAATTTTTAAGTTCTGCATACTTTTGGCTAGACGGGGATGAAGGGGTTCAGAGCATTCATCTGGAGACGGGTTCCATAAAAAATTTTCCGAATGTGAGCACGCCTTTGCTGTTGGACACCCACGACGAGTTGATTGCAGGAAGCAACCTCGACGGCAGCCTTCAGCGGTTTTCTGTGAATGGCAACTTGCTTGGCCAAAATGCGGTGAAGTTCGTGGAGCATGACGGCATTGGGTTAATGGAGGGGGGGACTCTGATGGTTGCCGGAACAGATTCTCATGTATTCTGTTTGAAACCTGATTTGAGCGCGTGTTGGGAGGGCGATTTCACATTGGGTGCGCCTGCATCCTTGCTGGGTGTTTTGCCCAAGTCTTCCACGCGCAGCATCGCGGTTTTTACCTATCCAACCTATACGCCAGATAGGGTTGTCGGCTTCCTCGTTGACACCCCCGGCCTCAAGAAAGACGCGCCCTGGCCCATTAAGGGGCATGACCCTTGCCGTAGCTTCAATGCCAGTGTGCCCGTCGACAAGTGCTGGGACGGGCCTACGCGCTAAACCCAGCAAGGCTTAGGGGTGTAGGTGTAAACCACAGGTGTCGGTTTCAGTTAGACACTTTTAGTCCTTTGCAAACATTGCTATGCATATATAAGGAGGTAGAGATAGGTAGCAGGCATATGCACAACCAATGTAGGTATCCCATTGGAATGCATAAGGTGGTTAAAGGAGGCGCAGCAGGGGTGCATAGGGGTCTATCTATGTATGGGCGTATATATTTATTCCAGGGAGCTTAAAGTGAGAAGGTGTATTCTGAGGGGATTGAGGGGAGCAGGGCTATTGTGTTTATTGAGCAGCGTATGGGGTTGTACTCCGGTCAAGGGGATGTGCCTTGAGGATGCGGGGTGTGAGGAGGGCCGGCGTTGTGTTGTGCAAAAAGACGTTGGCGTGTGTGTATGGGGCAAAGCAGATCCTCAAAATCCATCCCGGACGGTGCCGGACATACGCCTCTACCCTGCAGAACAGACGTTGACGGCGAGCATGCGCACACGTGAGGAGTTTTTCAACCTCCAAATGGACATTTATGGCGCTTCCGAAGGCGTGGAAACGCAGTTGAGAGTGCCGGGTGGAGAGACGTGGCCTTTGGCATGTGCAAAGCAGGAGACGGGCCGTGAAGACAAGCAACACCAGCGTTGGGAATGTTCGCCGGCAACGCATGAAGATGGAGCGTATCGCTTTGAGGTGAAGGCCTATGGCGTTGAAGGCGAGGCCGAGAAGGATTTTACGTGGACTTATGACACGACGCCGCCCCACATCATCAACGTGCAGTCTGCGCCGCAGGACGATTGGAAGCGAAACGAGGTGCTCTATGTGCGGCTGGAGAACATGAATGACGATATTGACTGGGACAAGAGCGAGCTGTTTGTCGACACAAGCCAGCAGCTTGGCGCCAAGCGCGCAGTTTGTCCTCACAGTTTTCTCGACAAACCCAACACCGCGTGTTTTGAGGTGCCGCTTGTTGAGCTGCCGGATTTGCCGCATGGGGACTATTCACTGAGTTTGACAGCCCGACTCATAGACGAGCTGGGCAATGAGAAGCAGCAAGCGCTGCAACCCCTCAACCTACGCATCAGCCGCGTGTTGTGGACTTTTTCTGAGAAGGTGAACGCTGCTTCTGCTCCTGAACTGAGCAAAAAATATCGGCCCGTTGCGACCCAAAGTGGTTTGGCCATTCTGCAATACAACGAGAGGGAGATGGTGGCTTTGGATGCGAAGAATGCCGCAAACAAGCCAGCGTGGAGAGCTCCTTCGGGCAGCCGCTTTACATGGAATGAAGATGTGGCTTTTTTGGGCACTCACCAGGAGATGCCCGTGTTGATAAAAACGTGCACGACGACAGCGGGCACTGGCCTGGCCATATTAGATACAGAAACCGGCAAAATTTTGACGGAGGATTGTTCTGAAACGGAAGGGCAAAAAACAGCAGTCGCTCTCCTGCGAAGAGAGTCGCCGCGAGACTTGACGCTGATACGTCATTTTAGATCGAACGCCGGCAACCATCAGCTGAAAATTTGTCAATTGGACGGCCTTTCTTCTCAGCGTTATTGGACCTTTGATTGTGAGAAGGATGCACAACTCGTCTATGGGTATACGTCCCCGGTCATTGCGGTTCAACCTCAGGTAGGAGAGGACATTGCGATATATGTCTCCGGCAACAGCCATTGGGCGGGCCTCCCGTTGGAAGCTTTGCAATATTGGAAGACCCCCTTTCAGTCAAAACCTACCGAGGATTTTGCACGCATAGAGCCCATTTTTGGCGTAGGGAGGCGCCATCTCTGGGGAGCCAACTGGGTGTCCTCTTTGGAAATAGAAAGCGACTTGACCGTATATTCAAGCATAATAACGCCGTGGGCCATAGACGCCGATGATGCGTTGATAGCTTCCAATGAAATAGGGCAACTTGTTCGCTATAGCCCCAACCCTGGTTTTTTGAATTCAACGGATAAACTTCCTCAAGAGGTATTTCTCATAGAAAGCATAGATGGCGGAGACATTCTGATTGTGGAAAATGGCTCTGTCGAAGTTTTGGATTCCGGGTTGGCAGTACGCTGGAAAATGGACTTTTCCAGTGACTTTGGCGCCATAAACTCTGTATGGCAGGCTGCCTTGGTCCCCATTTCTCCCAAGCACAGTGTGGTGGTTGTGGCGGCGGTAAAGACGAATGGCGATATGGTTTATGGCGGCATTCTCATTGACTCGCCGGGCCTCAAGAAAAACGCACCCTGGCCCACCTATGGGCATGACCTTTGCCAAAGCTTCAACACCAGCGTGTCGATTGGCCATTGCTGGGATGGGCCAAGCTGAATGCAGAGTTTCATTTTTGCTGTCAGGCGGCGTCAGGCTCGTTTTTCCAAAGCTTCGCCTTCCTTGCCTGACGACAAAACTGGAACTCCGCCCCAAATTTCAAATTGAGACGCCACCCCTTGGTTATGAAGTCATGAAGGCTGGCCCTAAACTTAGGTTTGGTTTAGCCTAGGGAACTGCTATGCCAAAAAAACTCGAAGCCCATTTTTTTTCTGCGCACCCCTGGCACGGCGTTTCTCCCGGCGACAACGCGCCGGAGCAACTGACGTGCTATGTGGAAATGGTGCCGACCGACGCCGTCAAATATGAGCTGGACAAAGCTTCAGGGCTGTTGAAAGTGGATCGCCCGCAGAAATATTCCAACGTGCCCCCCAGCCTCTATGGTTTTGTGCCCCGAAGCCTGTGCGCCGAGAGGGTTGCCAAACGCTGCGTGGAACGCACCGGCCACAAGGGCGTACAAGGCGACATGGACCCCATTGACGTCTGCATCCTCACGGAGAAAACCTTCACCCACGGCAACATTCTCGTCGAAGCCATTCCCGTCGGCGGCTTTCGTATGCTGGACGGCAACGATGTGGACGACAAAATCATTTGCGTGTTGAAGGGGGATGCTGTGTTTGGCGGCGTGGGGGATGTGTCGCAGGTGACAACGGCGATGATTGACCGTCTGCGCCACTATTTCCTTACCTATAAACAGTCTCCGCATACCCTCAAGCAGGGTTGCCAAATTGTAGAAACCTATGGGC
This sequence comes from Cystobacterineae bacterium, assembly GCA_009781495.1. Classification (GTDB taxonomy): domain Bacteria; phylum Myxococcota; class Myxococcia; order Myxococcales; family Myxococcaceae; genus WRKR01. The sequence goes on along the minus strand of WQYA01000033.1, from coordinate 8,158 downwards.
GGGATGAGGCCCTTGAAGTGTTGAAGCGCAGCTTTGCCGACTATGTCGCCCACTACGCTCAGGCCCCAGTCAAAGTCTCCAAACCCTAGACGCTGTCCTTCGTCCACCCATTTAGGTGCTGGCTGTTGAAAGAAGCTGTGGCATGTTGGGTGAATGAATTTTTCGACTTTGTGCTTTCAACTGAAACTTGTGCTCGCAACCACAGACCCCCCACCCACCCCTCCTGAAGAGTGGCAAAGCAACCTGGGGTTGTGGCTTTTGTCCCATTTGCCGGAGGGCTTGCACCGAATGGGCCCCTACCAACTCAGCTATTGGCAATGGCTGGCGTTGCCTTTGCTTGTCGCGCTTTTTTGGTTGGCGACGGGGCTTTTGAAAAACATCTCCAAACGGCTGCTCCTCAAACTCATTCCCAAAACCTTGGAAGGCGAAAACCAGACGCTCGCAGCCAAGCTGGCAACGCCCATACGTCTGCTGTGGTTTTCTATTTTAATGCGGCTTTTTGTCCCCGTGTTGAATTTGCCCAGCCAAATGGGCTCCTTTGCGGACAACCTGCTGGCCGCTTTGCTGATTGCGGTGTTGTTTTGGAGCCTGTTGAGGCTGGTGGACGTGGTTGCTGAAGTCATTAAAAAACGGCTGGCCTCCAGAGGCGGCGACTCGGCCAACGTCCTCATCCAATCCACCAGCCAGCTTGTCAAAGGCCTCCTTATGGTATTGGGTACTTTAAGCTTATTGGGTTATTTCGGCTACCCCGTTACCAGCATGTTAGCGGGACTTGGCGTGGGCGGTATTGCCATAGCGTTGGCCTCTCAAAAAACCATTGAAAACCTGCTCGGCGCCTTTCTCATCCGCTTGGACCAGCCCTTCAAAATAGGCGACCTCGTACAAATAGGAGAGTTGAAAGGCCATGTGGAATATGTGGGCTTTCGCTCAACGCGCATACGTACGGCCGAGAGGACGCTCGTCACTTTGCCCAATGGCGCTTTGGCGGATCAGCGCATTGAAAACCACGCCACCAAAGACAGGTTCCGCTTCTCCACCACGGTGGGCCTCGTCTATGAAACCCAGGCCTCCCAAATGAAGGCGGTTTTGGCGGGCATGGAGGCCATGCTGAAAGCCCACCCCAAAATTTGGGAAAAAAATTCCGTGGTGGTGTGTTTTCGGGAAATGGCCGCCTCCTCCCTCGACGTTGAGGTGCTGGCCTATTTCTTGGCGGGCAACACTCAAGAGTTTTTTGCCATACGTCAGGAAGTGCTGTTGAAAATCATGGAAATTGTCGAAAACGCCGGCTCTGCCATTGCCTTCCCCAGCAGCACCGTCTATTTGGCTAAAACGAAATAAACAAAAAGCGTTTGCCTGTGAAAACCAAAGCCTATATGGAAATAGGGTCAGCTGCGTTTGCTTGTGTATGGCCTGGACACTTGAGGTCGGGGCAACATGAGGCCGCGAAACCCGCCAGGTCCGGAAGGAAGCAACGGTAGCGTCCCCTTGTGTGTGCCCTGGCCACTTTTTTTGCCTTGCAGACAGCTTAAAAAAACATTTCTTTTGCCCTTCCAGCCCTAAGCCGCAAACAGCAACCCCCTGCCCTTCGGGTACCCCCCCCTTCCCGGAAAAGGAAAAAAATTTTTTGAAAACAGCCGGGCCACAAGCCCCAAACAGCCCCCCTGTAAGGTATTTGGAGTCAATAACGCCCCTCCTTACCGCACAAAGTTTGCCGACGGCTTGTGCAAAAGCTAAAGTTAAAATGTTTTGAAGCTTTCTAAATTCCTAAAATGGCTGCGCCGCCTCCTGTGGACTTTGGCCGCGCTGTGCCTGCTTTGTTTTCTCATAGCCCTGGGCGGCTATTTCTATTTCTCCAGGGACTTGCCTTCCGTCGAGGAACTCAAAGGCTATAAGCCGCCCCAAATGACCAAAGTCTATTGCCAAGATGGAGAGTTGTGCGCAGAGTTCTTCTCCCAGCGGCGTAGCTGGGTGGATGTGCGGCAACTGCCGCAGCATGTGCGCTTTGCCTTCTTGGCCGCCGAAGACGCCAAATTCTATGAGCACCAGGGCCTCAACTTCTTCAGCCTCCTGCGCGCCGCCGCCAAAAGTTTGAAGCCCAACGGCAAGTGGTTTTCCGGCGCCTCCACCATCTCCCAACAGGCCTGCCGTAACCTCCTCCTCTCCCAGGAGCGTAAACTCTCACGCAAAATACGCGAAGTCATTCTCACTTGGCGCATGGAGCAAACCCTCTCGAAGGACGAAATACTGAACCTCTATGTGAATACCATTTATTTTGGGCATAACCGCTATGGCATTGAGGAGGCGGCGCGTTTCTATTTCGGCAAAGGGGCGGCAGAGTTAAGTTTAGCCGAAGCAGCGGTATTGGGGGGTACCCCTCAACTTCCCCATAGGATTAACCCCCTAAGCAGCCTCGTTAAGGCCAAAAAACGCCAGCGCTATGTGTTGGAGCAACTCGAACGCCAAGGCTTTGTGGAGCCCGCCCTCACCCAGGCCGCTATGGAGGAGCCCATTGTGTTGGGGCCCAGGCCCCCCCCTACGGTAGGGCCCTATTATGTGGAGGAGGTACGCAAAATACTCATTGCCCGCTATGGGGAAAAAACCGTCCTGGAGGGGGGGCTGCGCGTCGAATTGGCCATGAAGGCCCCCCTGCAAGCCATGGCGGAAGCCGCGGTGCAAGAGGGCCTGCGCGCTTTGGACAAACGCCAAGGCTATAGGGGCGCCCTCGGACACCTCCCCTTGGAGCGTTTGCAAACCCTCTACCCCCTGCTGCTGGAGCGCCTCGCCGAGTCCGGCAAACGCCGCGCGGACGCCTTCCTCCTGCTGGACATGGAAAAGCTGATTCCTTCCATACCCCCCTCCTCTTTGGAGGATGGGCCGGCGCAACCCGAAGAGCTGCCGATGCAGCCGGAAAAACCTCCGGTGAACGAAGCGGAAACCCAGCTTGCGGAAACGGTGGATGAGCAGCTTGTCGCACAATTGGAGGTGCTGCCTTTAGAGAAAAATACAGAGGTGGTGGGCATGGTGGTAGGGGTGGATGACGCCCAGCAGACAGCCCTTGTGGACTTGGTTTCCATAAAGGCTGAGTTAAAACTCGCGGATACCCTGTGGGCCAGGCCTCTGCAAGCCAATGGCGAGCTGGGGCCGGCGCCGCAAAACATGTCGGAGGTGCTCAAGCCGGGGCAACTGGTGCGGGTTTTGTTGGGGGACAAACAAGCCAATGGCCGCCTGCAAGCCCTGCTTTCCCAACGCCCCCTGGCACAGGCTGCCCTGGTTGCCATAGAACCTAAAACACGCCAAGTAGTGGCTATGGTAGGGGGGCAAAACCATGCCCTCTCCCCTTTTAACCGCGCTACACGCGCCCAGCGCCAGCCGGGCAGCGCTTTTAAACCCTTCCTCTATGGGGCCGCCATTGCGAGTGAAAGCTATACGGCTGCCTCCATTGTCAACGATGCGCCGGAAGTGGTGAGGGACCCGTGGACAGGCAAAACCTGGAAACCCCAAAACTATGAGAAGTCCGGTTTTGCGGGCCCCATGCCTTTGCGCCAAGCCCTGGCCCAGTCTAAAAATACCGTCTCGGTACGCCTTATGGAGGCCCTGGGGACGGATGCTGTCATTGACTTTGCTATGCGTGCAGGTATCCAATCCCCCCTGCAACCTAACCTTTCCCTAGCCCTGGGCACCAGCGAAGTGAATGTGTTGGAGCTGTGCAATGCCTATGCGACTTTGCAAAGCAATGGACAGTTTGCGGAGCCCCTTTTGGTTTTGTCCGTCAGAGACAACAATGGAAAACTTTTGGAAGCCCATGCGGCCAGCTTTGAGGAGCGCATTGAGGCCGCCACCGCCTTTGTCACCACCTCCCTCCTGCGCGCTGTTGTTGAAGAAGGCACCGCCCAAAGCCTCAAACAACTCAAGAGGCCCGTTGCAGGCAAGACGGGCACGACTCAAAATTATAGGGATGCGTGGTTTGCAGGTTTTAGCGCGGAAATGGTAGCCGTTACCTGGGTAGGGTTTGACGAAGGGCAAAGCCTGGGCCACGGAGAAACCGGCGGGCGTACGGCTTTGCCCATATGGTTGGCTTTCATTCAAAAAGCACTTCAAGGCCAAGCTGCACAAGAATTTCCAAAACCCCAACGCGTCATTCAAGAGAGGATTGACCCCAGCAGTGGACTTCTGGCGGGCGACACTGTCCCTGGGCGTCTCGAATGGTTTATTGAGGGGACGGAACCCACAGAAAGTGTGACGCCTCACGAAGATGTGGACCCCTCGCAATTCCTCATGCACAGCCAAGGCAGTTGAGGGCGGCCCTTCTCAAAAACAAAAAAAGCAAGCCCGGTGAAAACCGAGCCTGCTTTTGCTTCCAAGCGGCCACGCTTAGTTGAGAGGGTGAAAACACCCGCATTCTCTGACGTCGGCGTTGCAGCGCATGCCCTGCGGGCACCCGCCGCAGTCGCTGGGGCAGACACAGGCATTGCCTTCGTCGTTGCACATGCGTGGGCCTTTGCAATGGTCCGTCTCATTCGGCTCAAAATAAATGTCGTTTTCACAGGGCGAGTGAATTTCGTCCGAGGCTTCCCAAGCACGGTAGGAGATGGCCACACGGCTTTGGTTGGCCGGGCGACAGTCCCCAAAGAAGGTGACGGTTTGCGCAATGCCGTCATAGTCAAAACCGTGTTTCCGGCTGCGCGTGACGTTGGCTCCGTCGCATGCGCCGCCTGCAGACGTCGGTTTCCCCGGGGTTTGAATGGCCACACGCAAGGAAGCGCCGATGAGGGGTTTTTGGGTGAAAACGCCTTTGTTGCCGATGACTCTGTTCACCACCTCTGTCATGGTGGTTGCAATGGTGGCCTGGTTTTGGATGGACGACAAAACGCCGCCTGTCGCCTGCACAACGTTTTGGATGCGTGTGGGGGGGGCAGATGGGACAACAGAGTCGCCGCAGTTTGCGCCTGCTGGACAATAGATGGCATTGACTTGCATGGGGCGAATGGCAGGCACAGGCGTGGGTTTGCTGCCGGATTCATGGGTGGACGACGTTGTCCTTGCCACCGTGTCGACGCCTTGGAAGAAGTCGATGAAATGTTCTATTTCTTCCCAGGAGTTATGGCCGGCAGTCGAATTCTGCAAAGCAGAAGTTTGGTCTTCGACGTCGCTCAATATAATGACAATGATGTCGGAATCCTCCCGAAGTTGAATGCGGGGCTCCGCCGTGGGGCTGCTCATGTGGATGAGCGCCAGGCGTGCAGCGCCCAACATGCCCTCCACCGTCCTTCCGCCAATGCCCACCCAACAACCGCCGTTGTTTCCATAGCTGCTGGTTCCACCGCAGGCGGGAGCCGTGCCCTCCCATTCGGGGTGGTTTGTGCCGTGGGAGCAGGAGCAGTTTTTCGCCGCCGCATCCGTCGCCGTGCAGGCCGTGCTGGTGGTGCCGTTTCGGATGCAGTTGCTGCCTTGGCGCAACCAGGATTGGAATTGCTGAGCGTCATTCGTAAAGCCGCGAATGATGCCCTTGTTGGGCCAAGCAGTGGTCAAATGATAGGAGGAGGTTACCAAGGCCGCGCGCCAGTCCAGGTTGCTGTTGTTGAGGGCTTGGGCCATGGCGGCGCCGGCTTCCGCCAAGCGGTTTTGAGAGCTCGCCATGGAAGAGGAGTCGTCCACGACAAACAGGAAGTCCACGTTTCCACGAATGACCACGGAGCGCTCGCACTGCACAACCGTCCGGTCAAAATAGCGCGCCAGGGCAGCGCCGCCGGCCACGTCATTCAACCCGAAGAAGGCAGAGGTGCCATTGACACTGTCGTTGTCCAGCGCAACCGACAGCACCCCAATGACTTCACCGTTGCCGCGAAGCACATATTGAGCGCGTATATATTGCGTTTCTCCCGTGGTGTTGCCCCGCGGCAGGCTGCCGCTTCCCTCACCCAGCAGGGCTTCGGCAATGGCATTGACACGGGCTGCCGGACTCCTGTGGCCTGAAAGGGTGAAGGTGACGCCCAAGGCATTGTCTGTTGTCGAAGGCGCATCCCAAGAGTTGAAGGAGCCCAGGGTTGCCGTTCCACCCAAGGCGCTTGCTTGACGGTTGGCCAACTCTCGCAGGGCATCCATGTCAGCCACAGGCGTGCCCGTGTGTTGCCATGCCAGGAAGGCGACATTCCTCGCCGAGTCCACACCCATGAGGCCATGGGTATTTCCACGTTGAATGTCCACATAGCTGTTGGCAAACCCCATGGGCAAACCCAACGCTATTTGCGCGAGAAAATTTCTCTGTATGTCCACGGGAACCCAATGCTCTGCGGAGCAGGCGTTGCGTGTCTCCTCGTCAATGTCATTGGGGTTGTTGGGGTCTGTCTCGCCTTCATCAACGCGGCCGTTTTGGTTGGCGTCCTCCACGCCGTCCCAAATACCGTCACCGTCGGTATCAGGGTTAAGGGGGTCCGTGGTAGTAGAGGGGTCGGCGTCATAGCGGGTATTAGGGCAGTTATTGGGGTCAGCCGCCGTAGCTAGGGTAATGCCCAACTCCACACCATCCCAAAGCCCATCGCCGTCGGTATCCACATTGTTGGGGTTGGTTTCTCCCAACTCCGGCTCAAAGCGGCCGTTTTTGTTTTTGTCTTCATCGCCGTCCGAGAGTCCGTCACAGTCGCTGTCTTTGCGCGTAGGGTCCGTTATGTTTTTGGGCGCCGTCAAGCTTTGGAGGAGGGTGGAGGGGAAATAATCCGCGCACAGCGGGTCCGGGGAGAAGTCACGTCCCAACTCCACACCGTCCCAAATGCCGTCGCCGTCGGTATCGCGGTTTTTAGGGTCCGTCTTTTTGCCGTTGGCATAAACCTTTTCCATCTCCTCCCAATCCGGAATGCCGTCGCAGTCGACGTCGCTGTTGAAGTCTTCCGGGTTAGGCTCCCGCGGGGGCGGCAGGGGTATGCTTTCAAAATCATTTTTGGCAGAGGCATGGGTCAGCCACTCTCGGCAGAGGCCGTCCAGGCACAGTTGTCCCTTCAAGCAGGGGGGGTTACAGTCCGCAGGGTTAGGGGTATAGCAAAGGCCGTCGAAGCAGACGTCGTTTCCGTCACAGTCGTCGTGGCGGCTGCAGGCGGCGGGCCCCGCGACGGGCCCTTTCTTTTGGCAGGTGCCCTCGGTTGCACCCGGCGTTGAGGGCACGCATTCTTTGCCCTCCCCACAGGTATTTTCAACCCCTACTCGGCATAGGGTTTCGGTTTTTCCCCCCCCACAAGCCAAGCCCATGGTGAGGAGTATACCCAGGCCGCATAACTTCCATGGTGTCATCTATGTTCTCCTTTCAGGTTAATGATTATTTTGACAACCATAAGTTTGCATTCTTTGACCCCTGTTTGTCAATGTAGGTTTTATAGAAAATCAACCATGTTAATGAAATGCAATATGTGGTATTTACTACTACTTTGTTTTTATTTCGAATAAAGACAGACTCGTTTTAAAACAAATACATACAACTATGTTTATGCAAGTTTCTATTTTCCTAACAAGAGAGGAATAGGTAGGGCCAGGGGGTAACCCATTTCTTTTGCCCTCCGGGCGGGGGGGTTAAAAGGCGTTTTTTCCCCTTCAGGGGGGGGTTAAAACCCTTTCTTTTCGGGTGTCGTTTTAATGAAAAGTATTTCTTTTTTTGCAGGGAGGGGTGGGAGGAAAATTCCCCTCCAGGGGGGTAGTTGTCTCACATAGAGTGTTTTTCTTAGCCCCTAGCGGGGCGGCTTCATTGCTGGGCCTGCGGCCCGGCTGTTTTTTAAAACGGTTTTTTTGCCCTTCCGGGCGGGGTTTTATTGCTGGGCCTGCGGCCCGGCCGTCTCCGCTGCGCGGCGGCAGTAGGTTTCGCCTACCGGCGAGTCACTTTTTTGTGTGACAAAAAAGTAACCAAAAAAACACCCTCCGGGGCCCTGCCGGGGGCTCCTGCAGCACTTGCGACCCCCTCGAACACTTTACTTGATCCACCCCATCATTCTGGGGCCGTTTACGCTGTGCATGTTTGAAATGCTGAAGCACTGCTACCTGCCCCCCCCTCGAACGCCGCAGGGGGCTATCGCCCCCCGCTCGTACTCCACAACAGTGTATCCCCCTGCTCGTACTCCACAACAGTACCCCCCTACGTTGGCTCTAGCAAAACAACGCTGGTTAATTCTTCGTCTAC
>WQYA01000032.1 GCA_009781495.1 Cystobacterineae bacterium | reverse complement strand
GAGTAGCAGAAGAGTTCGAGGGGGTCGCGAGTGCTGCCTAGCCCCGCAGGGCCCCAGAGGGTGTTTTTTTGGTTACTTTTTTGTCACACAAAAAAGTGACTCGCCGGGAGGCGAAACCTGCTGCTGCCGCGCAGCGGAAATGCCCGGGCCGCAGGCCCAGCAATACCCCCCCCTCCCCGGAGGGGTAAAAAGAAATATTTTTCACTAAAACTACCCCCTAAAAAAAGTGCTTTTAACCCCCACCCGGAAGGGGAAAAGAAATGCTTTTACCCCCCCCTGGAAGGGGGAAAGAAATGTTTTCACCCCCGCCCGGAGGGCGAAGAAGAAGGTTTTTAGAGGGCAACTTGAAGCTGAGCACTAAACCCAAAATCCTTGCGGGTATTCCACTGGAGGCGGTGGCCCGTCCAACCGGCTTCTACTTTGAGGTTGAGGCGGTGTTTGTCAATCCACCAGTTGAGGCCTGGGCGTATGGACCAGGCGTCCTTGGCGTGGGCGGGGGCCATGGAGTTGAAGAAACCCCAGCTGATGAGGGGCTCCAAGCGATTGATCAGCCAACCCAACTCAATGACGGCCCCAGTACCCGAGTCCGGGTTTTGAGGGCCGCGGGCATAGTGGAAGAAGTTGGCCTGGGCCACAATGGCGTGTTTCTCCCAGAAAGGGTATTCCAAGAAAAAGTCCGCCCCCAAACTGAGCGAGTCCGACTTTTTCTGGGGGTTAGAGGGGGTGGCATAAACATAGGCATTGGGTTGGTACTCCGCGCCTACCCCTAGGCTTAGCAGGGGGGTTTCAGAGAAATAAATGGCGCTAAGGGCATAGTTTTTTTCGCTGCCCAAAATATTATAGCGCAACATGGCCGAGAAGCGGGGGATGGAGGCCTGGTTAACGCCGGTGACAGCGTTGACCGTAACGCCGTTTGAAATGGCCGCGCGCAGGTGAAGAATGTTGTCAAAGAAGAAGCCGCGGAATTGTACCCCCATGTCCCTATAGACTTTATGGGAGTTTTCAGCGAAGGGGATAGCAGGGAGGAAATAGTCCAGGGTATGAATGGCGCCCGCGGACTGAGCATAATAGCGCACCAGAGGAAAAATAAAGAGGCCCGCGTCGAGGCGCAGGTTTTCATTAAACTCAATGAAGACAACCGCGTCCTGAATGAAGAAGTCCGGCTTCCAATTGTTGTCCTTGCCCCAGTTGAGTTGATCCGTAACAAACAAAAACCCCAGTTTTTTATATTGGCCGCCGAAGAGGAGGCGCGTCCTTCGCGCGAGGAATTGGGCCGAGCCCCAGTCCGGCCCCTGGTTGGTGATTTGGAGTTGGGGTTGCAGCAAAATGCCCAGCGTCAGGAAGCTGTTTTCATTCAACTCTATTTTAAAAGCCTGTGCTTCCAAGGCGCTGCCGGCCAGCAGCAAAGAGAGTACAGCACACAAAAAGCGGGGGCGTAGAGGGGAGGGGAGGCCAAAAGCCATGGAGGTGGTTTCCTTCTAGGGAAGCAGGGGGGAGGGCAAAACGGCACAACAGCGTAGGGCAAATGTCATACGCATAGAAAACCTAAGGCTAAACTTAAGAGTTTTAAAAATAAAAACGAATTAGATTCATATTGCTTCAGGCATACATCAGAATGCATTATCCAAAACAAGCGTTTGTCTTAACGCTCCGCCGCCTAAACCTCTATGGATTCAAAGGGCAACTGGGATTAGCGTCATCCTGCCTATCCGAACAGTTGGACTGGGTGCACCTCACAATTCGAACCCCCCCGTCGCCCCGTTGGCCATACTGGCACACGCCTGGGGTGCTGAAGGAAGGCATGTTTTGAGAGCCGTCCCTCTGGCGCCAGCTGCCAAGGTAGTATCTTCCGTCAAGGGCATAGCCGGGGGGCTTCTGGGAGGCTGCGCGCAAAGCATAGGCGGAACCACCACCGCCCGAAGCGCCGCCGGTGGCGTCTCTGTTGCCGCCGCTGCCGCCATACCAACCGCCGCCGCCGCCGCCACTGCCTTCGACATTGTCGCCGCGAAGGCTGAAGGGGTTGCCGCCGCCGCCATAACCAAAGCGTCCGGGGGAACTCCAACAGAGGTAAGCATAATCGTTCACATTGCATGGTGAAACAGTCGTCGCCCCCATCGCAGCGCCTCCCGCAGTTTGGGTTCCGCCTTTGCCGTTGGGCGGGGATACACTGCCGCTTCCATCCCTTCCAGTCATACCACCGCCATAGCCGCCGCCATCGTTCGCTGTTCCGGGGCCGCCATTGCCGCCACCGCCGCCGGCAACAATGACACGATGATAGAGGGTATTCATGCCGATGCGGATGTCTGACGCGCCTCCGCCGCCGGAAACATAGCCATTGTTGCAGGTCGTTCCGCCGTTGCCCCCACCATTATATCCCCCTGGCACAACGATGGGCGCCGTCACGGGACCAGGGCATTTGGAGAGAAAATCTGCTTCATCCCCACCTTTCCCACCGCTGCATTTCCAAACACGGGTGTTTTCCTGGAGCGTCAGCACGCCATTCGCATAGCCGCCACGGTTGGCAGTCGAGGGCTGAGACAGAGACATGCCCCCCTGCGCCCCCCACACCTGCAAGAGATAATAGCCGGGCTCAAGCACCTCCTCAACACACACAGGGTCGGGCTTGCTTCCATCATATCTCAGGAATTCAAAGTGAAGCATGACGTCGTGCGGGTTGATGGTTCCATAAATCATTTCCGGAGCTTCATCCGTCACGTCAATCTGAATCAGATAGCCGCCTTTGCGTGGCGGATCATAACCGGGCGTCGAAAACGGAGCCGTCGGCGCATGGGGCACCGTCACATGGATCACTCGAGGTTTGTCCCAATTTGTCGGCGTGAAGCTCACATAGGTTTGGTTCAGCTCCAGCCCGAGCTGGGAATCGGGATCAGACGCAAAATGCACTGGGAACGTGACGTTTCCTGCGGGTAAATGCGTCAAATTCACACTGAAGGACACGGTTGTCTTCTCCGAATTCATATAAAGCTCCCACGGCACGACGACGATTTCCGGGGAACCGTCCCTATCCAAATTCACCACGTTCAAAGGAGGCATAAACCAGCGGTGGTAGCCTGGGTCCTCACTTGCCGCCGTGAGCGTCACCTGGAGTTGTTGATGGCCGTCTCCCGCAACGAACGCGGGATTATATCTTGGATCGCTCGGGTCCTTCTCAGGATCATCTATCCCCTGCACATAGAATGTCTTTGGAACATTCCATTCCTCAGGGAAAAAAAGGATGGATTCTATTCGAGAGTCTAAATTGTTGGGCTCTCTGAGAATAATGGCTTCGGTTTCGTCCGTCGACTTCAAATAAACCGAAACCCTGCAACGAGGTTTGCTGCGAAGCTGCAACGTCACCGCGGAATAGGCTCCACGCTCAGACACAACCAGGGTGTCCATGTCGTCCTCCGTTGTGACGGTGATGCCCGGCACATAATGACACGCGCTCTCCGTGCATGCTTTCTGACTGCAAGCCTCAACGCACTGGGCGGTTTCTTCATGCAAAAAATACCCGTGGCGGCACCACTTGGGGGGCGCGCATATTTCACCACCGGAATGCTCGACGGAACATTGGCCGAAGGTGCTTGTGGTGTGGCAATTCACAAGCGGCGAAGTCACCGAATTGGACAGTCCACAATGGGTGCCGGAGTTGATTTCACACTCAAAGCCGTCCTGCGTCGCCAGCATATGAAACCCCTCGCGACATGCTTGCTCCATGACGCAGGCCCCGTTGACGCATATGCCGGCTTTGGGGAAATAGGCCATGGTGCAGTCTTCGCAAGACGGCCCACATGCATCGTCCGTATCCTTGCATGCGTTGGTGCAGACGCTCTCGTCAGCGCATGGATTGACTTCACACACTCCCGAACGGCAAACCCTTCCCGCCGCGCATGGCGTGCACTCCCCCTCTGCTCTATTCTTACACCTCCCCGTGCCCCACCAAGCCTGCTCGCACACGCCATCCTCCACCATGCAGTGCGTAGCCATACACAGGGTTAGGTTGCACTGCCCGTCGAGGCATTGATTGTCAACCCCCGCTATGCCCCCGAGAATACCGCAGTTAAACCCCCTGGGGCCACAGCTGGACCACACGTCATCCACACAACCATGTGAATAGTGGTAGTATTCGTCGCGATGGCTCGCTTCGCCGTCATATGCATGGTGTTTTCCTGGATCGCATTCATGCTCAGAGCACGTGCCGTCAGCTCTGCAGAAAGTCCCATATTTTTCAATGCAATTCTCGGCGCCTAACGCATCTGGTTTGCCGCATTCCGAGTCCGAATTCAGCTTGCATGTGCCATTCGCCAGGGGGTAATGGCCGGTTTCACATGTTGGAATGCACGTCCCCTTGTCCTCGCAAGACGGCATGTCGCACGCGCCGTCCCGGCAGGGGTCCTCACACGCGCCATTCCGGCACGGATCCTCATGGTCACACCCATTTGTGCAATCAGCATCTGTAGTTGAACACCCCATTGCCAGCAACCCCGCCCAAACAAGCAACAAAACCTTATTTTTGGGTTTCATGGACGCCTCCTGAACGAGAGAAATTTACTGTCAGTCACAACTTGGGTGATCGAACAACAGATAAAGAGACGGCCCTGAAATAGCAGTCTAATGAAAGGCCCCCTGGATGTCAAACTGGCCATTTTTTCTAAAAACATCATTGATTTGTATTAGCGATACTGTCCAGTTGGACTGCCGCAGCGGAGGAAATGTGTGGCCCCGCAGGACTTCTTTCAAAAGATGAAAAACCAGGACAGGTTGTTTCAGTTTTTCGAGGTGGGTTGAGTGGGGGTGTGGGGCAGAAAAACAAAAAATGACAGGGCATGTTTTTTCTTGTTGCAAGCTTTTGGCGTTTGTTGGTATGAGCGCCATCCCTGTCGTACGGCTCTGTGACAAAAGCATCGGTTTTTTGGTCGTCTCATCCGTTCGTCGTGGTCTGCAGTCGAGCGAAGGATTTTTTGGAAAATGGCGACACAGAAAATACGCATTCGCCTTAAGGCATATGATGCAAAGCTGTTGGATCAAAGTGCGGGAGATATTGTTGCGACCGCGAGGCGCACGGGCGCCAAAGTTGCGGGGCCCATACCTCTGCCCACACGTATCAGTCGTTTCACTGTCTTGCGCAGTCCGCATGTCGACAAGAAGAGCCGGGAGCAGTTCGAAATTCGAACGCACAAGCGCTTGCTCGATATATTTGAGCCGACTCAGCAAACTCTAGACGCGTTGATGAAACTCGACCTATCGGCGGGTGTCGACGTAGAAATAAAGAGCTGATTGCCATGGCTAAATTTGACGTTGTTGACATAGCAAGAAACAAAGTGGGCGAGATTGAGCTTGCGGATGAGATTTTCTCCCAAGAGCAAAACCCTCACTTGTTTTATGAAGTGGTGAAGATGCAGCAAGCCAACCGCCGTCGCGGAACGGTTGCTGTGAAGAACGCCTCTTTGGTTTCCGGGAGCAACAAAAAGCCCTACCGTCAAAAGGGAACGGGGCGAGCCCGCCAAGGTTCTCACCGCGCCTCGCAATGGGTAGGCGGCGGCAAGGCGATGGGGCCCAAGCCGAGGGACTATTTCTACAGGCCCTCGCGCAAAGTCCGGCGAGCAGCGCTTGCGAAGGCTTTGTCGCTTCGAGCCAATCAGCATTGCCTGCTGATTCTGAATGAGTTTCCGTCGAATGGAAAAACCAAGCAAAGCTTTGAGGTGTTGACAAAGGGCTTGGGGTTGAAGAGCGCATTGGTGATTGATGAGAAGAGCAACGGCAATTTGTTGCTGTCGATTCGGAACCTCACGAAGTTTGACGTATTGCCTCCAGAAGCCCTCAACCTGGAGTCCATATTGAAGCGGAAGAATTTGGTTCTCACTCAGGCGGCAGCCAAGCAGATTGAGACGGCCTTGCTCCAAGCCACAAGTGCGGGAGAGGGCTGAGGAAAAGTCATGGAACTTACGCACATCATCAAAGGTCCCATTGTCACCGAGAAGCTGGAAGCTTTTCGTGAGAGCCAAAGGCTCTACGCTTTCTGGGTAGACAAAGCGGCAAGCAAGCAAGAGGTTGCCGAAGCGGTTTCGAAGTTGTTTCGTGTGAAGGTGGAGGAGGTGCGCACCTGCATTGTGCGTGGAAAGATTAAGCGGCGAGGGCGTTCTATGGTGAAGCGTCCCAATTTCAAGAAGGCTTTTGTCCAATTGAAAGAAGGGGAGAAGATAGATCTCTTCGACGGAGGCGTGGCCTAATGGCGAACAAGAAATTCAAACCCACTTCTCCGGGAATCCGAACGATGACTGTTTCCGACTTTGCGGAGGTTACCCGCGACAAGCCGGAAAAAAGTCTGACTGTCTCTTTGAAGAAGTCGGGTGGTCGCAACGTCCACGGACACATTACCCGCCGTCACCAAGGCGGTGGGCACAAGCGTCGCTACCGTCTCATTGACTTTTTGAGGACGGGGAAAGACGGCGTCCCGGCAAAAGTTTTCTCCATTGAATACGATCCGAACCGTTCTGCACGCATTGCTTTGCTGCACTATTTGGACGGAGAAAAACGCTACATTCTCGCTCCCATCGGCATGAATGTGGGAGATATGATTCATGCAGGGCCTGAGGCCGACATTCGGCCGGGCAATGCTTTGCCTTTGTTAAACATTCCTGTGGGAACAGTTATCCACAACTTGGAGCTTCGGCCGGGCAAAGGGGCTCAGCTTATCCGCACAGCGGGGGCAGGTGGGCAATTGATGGCCAAAGAAGGCCTCTATGCGCAAGTACGTTTGCCTTCAGGCTCCGTGCGCAAAGTGCTCATCAACTGCCGTGCAACGGTGGGGCAGTTGGGCAATGTGGAGCATGAGATTGTTTCCATAGGCAAGGCAGGGCGAAATCGTTGGAAGGGTTGGCGGCCGACGGTACGTGGTGTGGTGATGAACCCTGTAGACCACCCCCATGGAGGTGGTGAGGGCAAGTCAGGTCAAGGCAATCCGCACCCTGTTTCCCCCTGGGGGCAGAAGACCAAGGGGCTCACAACGCGCAAGAATAAGCGCACAGACAAGTTTATTGTTTCAGCTCGCCGCTCAGGCGTTCGCAGTCAATAGTTTGGGGCAAAGCGATGGCTCGTTCAGTATATAAAGGACCGTTTGTTGACCACCACCTTCTTTCCAAGGTGGAAGCCATGTTGGCATTGAGCAAGAAGCAGCCGGTGAAGACATGGTCGCGCAGGTCAACCATTCTTCCTGAGTTTGTAGGCTTCACTTTTGCTGTACATAACGGGAGGAAGTTTATCCCAGTCTATGTAACAGAGAATATGGTAGGCCACAAATTAGGGGAGTTTAGCCCCACGCGCAGTTTTGTTGCACATGCGGGTGACCGGAAAACAACCAAGGGAGGCAAATGACCGCCATGGAATCCACAGCTCATTTGAGATATTTGCGAATGTCGCCGCGCAAAGTTGCCGATGTTGCGACTTTGGTGCGAGGCAAGCGCGTAGGTGCGGCCATGGATGTTTTGCGTTTCACGAAACGCGCCGCGGCTTTGCCTTTGAGAAAACTTTTGGAAAGTGCTATTGCCAACGCGACAGACCGCTCACGCGGTACTGTAGATGTGGACAAGTTGGTTGTCACACACATTTCGGTGGATTCAGGGCCCATTTACAAGCGGGTCATGTTTCGTGCGCGCGGGCAAGGTTATCGTATTCACAAAAAAACAAGCCATGTGCACGTTGTGCTCACTGAGGCGAACAACAAAGGCAAGAAATAGCCGCAATTAAGGAGAGTTCGTTTTGGGCCAGAAAGTTCATCCCGTTGGTTTTCGTCTTGGTGTCATTCGCAGTTGGAACTCGAAGTGGTTCGACGAGAAGAATTATGCGCAATGGCTCTATGAAGACCTCAAAATTCGCGAATGCGTCAAAAAATCTCTGAACCATGCAGGCGTATCCAAAGTGGAGATTGAGCGTGCAGCGAACAAAGTCAAAGTCAACGTTTTCACAGCTCGCCCGGGGATTGTGATTGGCAAGCGTGGTGCAGGGTTGGAGAGTGTGAAGAAGGACTTGCAGAAGATTACGAACAATGAGGTATTCCTCAACATTATTGAAGTCCGCAAAGCGGAAATAGATGCGCAGTTGGTGGCGGAGAACATTGCGACGCAATTGGAGCGGCGCATTGCCTTCAGGCGGGCGATGAAGAAGTCCATTCAAATAGCGATGAAGTTTGGGGCCAAAGGCATACGTGTTGCATGTTCAGGCCGTTTAGGTGGGGCGGAGATGGCGCGCTATGAATGGTACAGGGAGGGAAGGGTTCCTCTACATACTTTAAGGGCGGACATAGACTATGGTTATGCCGTCGCCAACACCACCTATGGAACCATTGGCTGCAAAGTTTGGGTATGTCGCGGAGAAGTATTGCCCGCAGGCAATTTAGCCAGCACGAGCCATTTGGCCAGCAAAGCGCAATAGCGCCGTCGAGGAATTTGAGTCATGCTACAGCCAGCACGCACGAAATACCGAAAAATGCACAAAGGGCGGATGCCCGGACTCGCCTATAAGGGCAACAAGCTTTCTTTTGGGGAGATAGGGTTGGTAGCGCAGGAGCCCGGTTGGGTAACTTCGCGGCAGATTGAGGCAGCGCGTATTGCGATGTCCCGCAAGGTGAAGAGGGGCGGCAAAATTTGGATTCGCATTTTTCCAGACAAGCCCATAACAAAGAAGCCTGCGGAAACACGCATGGGAACAGGCAAAGGTGGCGTCGAATACTATGTCGCCGTCATAAAGCCGGGCCGCATGCTTTATGAGATGGATGGGGTTGAAAAAGGGTTGGCCATAGAGGCGTTGAAATTGGCTGCTGCGAAATTGCCGATTGCAACTCGAATTGTGCATCGCAGCACGCAGTCCCTGATTTGAGGATGCCATGGCGACAACGAAAGAATTGAGAGAGCTAACACCAGAGGATTTGAGACGTCGCGCTCAAGAATTACGCGAGACGGTTTTCCACAACCGCATGAAGCGAAGGTTGGCTTTGGAGACGGATTTTTCAGTGCACAAGAAACAAAAGAAAGAGCTGGCTCGGGTTTTGACGGTCATGAACCAAAAGCTCAAAGAGACAAAGGAAATTGCCAATGGCTGAAACGACCGAAGCCCAAGCGCCCACGCGTGCTCGCCCGAGAACTCGGGTAGGGATTGTGACGTCCAACAAGATGCAGAAGACGGTGGTGGTAGCTGTGACGCGTCGAGCTGCCCACCCTCAATATGGAAAGGTGCTGAATCTGCGTGTGAAATACAAAGCGCATGTGGAAGATCATGATTTTCCCAAGAAGGTGAGCGTTAACGAGGGCGACAAAGTGTTGATTGGCCAGACGCGTCCCTTGTCCAAAGACAAGTGTTGGACAGTGCTTAAAGTTTTAGAGAGGGCGAAATAGCGGGCCTTCTGTTGTTGAAAGGGTGAGTTGAAATGATTCAGATGACCAGCGTTCTTGATGTTGCCGACAATTCGGGAGCCAAGAAGCTATTTTGCATCAAAGTCCTCGGTGGCTCGCGCAGGCGCTATGCTTCCCTGGGAGATGTTATCGTTGTTTCCATACGCGAGGCTTTGCCGAACTCCAAGGTGAAGAAGGGCGATGTGGCGAAGGCCGTCATTGTACGCACAGCGCGAGAAGTTGGCCGTCCGGATGGAAGCTACATTCGTTTTGACAACAACTCTGCCGTTCTCATTAACAAAGATCTAGAACCCATCGGCACACGTATTTTTGGCCCCGTTGCCCGAGAATTGCGCGCCAAGAAGTTTATGAAAATTATTTCTCTTGCCCCTGAGGTTCTCTAAGCCATGCAGAAACTAAAAGTGGGAGATACAGTCCAGGTGACAAAGGGGAAGGAGATGGCTTTGCCGGCAGCGCAGAGGCGTGGAAGGGTATTGTCGGTTGACTGGGAGGCCTTACGCATAAGGGTGGAAGGGTTGAGGAAGGTGAAGCGCCACACGCGCAAGAGCAACACGCACCCCGAGGGTGGGATTATTGAGAAAGAGGGCAGCATTGCCTTGGCGAATGTTGCGGTTGTCTGCCCCAAATGCGACAAGCCCAACCGCATGGGCATTCGTACTTTGGAGAAGGACGGCGAGAAGGCCAAGAGAGTTCGTTTTTGCAAAGGCTGTGAAGCAACACTGGAATAACAGGCAAAAAACAACGAAGTGGGTTGTTTTTTTGAGGTTTGAAAATGGCAGAAGAGAAAAAGCCCAGGTCCGACGACAAAACCAAGAAAGTCGCTCGCAAAGGGAAGAAGGAAGAAGTCAAAAAGACGGGTTTTGCAGCGCAAATAGACGAGAGTCTTGAAGTCCGTCCTGCGCGCCTCAAGGAATACTATAGAAAAGAGATTGTGCCGTCGTTGATGAAGGAATTGGGCCTTTCCAACCCCTTCCAAATTCCGCGTCTTGAGAAGATTGTCCTCAACATGGGGCTGGGCGAAGCCACGGCCAACAGCAAGATTTTGGAATCTGCAGTGGATCAGCTGGCCGTCATTAGCGGGCAGAAGCCTGTGGTGACGCGGGCGCGCAAGTCCATTGCGAATTTCAAGTTGCGCCAGGGGCAAGCCATTGGTTGTGCGGTGACTTTGCGCGCCGACCGCATGTATGAATTTTTGGACCGCCTTATCAACATTTCACTGCCGCGCGTTCGCGACTTCAAGGGCGTTTCCAGCAAAGCTTTTGATGGACGGGGCAACTATACCCTCGGCATTCGCGAGCAAATTATTTTCCCTGAAATCAACTACGATCAGATTGAGAAAGTCAAAGGGCTCAACATCAGCATTGTCACCACAGCCAAAACGGACGAGTTGGCTTTGGCTTTGCTTCGCAAGTTTGGAATGCCCTTCAGGAATTGATATGCCGCAATGAACGAACCACCGGGATGGGCTCGGCAGGCGTTGGTTGCAAACGAGAGAAAGATGTTTGAGAGACAGAGCATATGGTAAACGATCCCGTAGGTGACATGTTGACGCGTTTGCGCAATGCGGCGCGTGCCGGGCACGAGAGGATAGTCATGCCTTCTTCCCAATTGAAGGCAGAGATTGCGCGTGTACTCAAAGAAGAAGGCTACATCAGCGATTATACAGTGCATGAGCGCAAACCTCAGAATGAGCTGACCGTCTGTCTCAAATATGGCCCCGACCGGGTTTCTGTCATTCGCGAATTGAAGCGTGTTTCAAGGCCAGGCTTGCGTCACTATGTTGCGAAGCGAGAGATTCCCAGGGTGCTGGGCGGCCTGGGTATTTCTATTTTGTCCACCTCCAAAGGCATATTGGCCGACCACGAAGCACGTCGACAGAACGTGGGTGGTGAGCTTTTGTGCACGGTGTGCTAGGCGAGGATTCCATGAGTCGCATAGGGAAATTGGAAATAAAGCTGGGGTCCAAGGTAAAAGTGGCTTTTGCCGAAGGTGTGGTTTCTTTTGACGGCCCCAAAGGGAAGCTGGCAGTGAAGCTTCCGAGTCCGGAAATTAAGCCTGTGTTGAAAGACAACGTTCTCAGCCTGCTTCGCTCTTCAGAGTCTCGACAGGTGAGGGCGCTGCACGGGTTAACGCGAGCTATTTTAGCGAATGCGGCGAAGGGGGTAGACATAGGGTGGGAAACCTTACTTTGCATCCGTGGTGTAGGCTACCGTGCAGAGGTAAAGGGCCAGCAGATTAACTTTACCTTAGGCTATTCACACCCGGTAGTCTTCGACTTACCCGAAGGGGTAACCGCCGAAGTAGCGAAGACGCCCCGAACGGAAGAGGGGTTGCCGACGATGGATTTGACTTTGCGCGCCGTCGATCGTGCCCTATTGGGGATGACGGCCGTGAAGATTCGCGCGCTTCGCCCACCGGAACCCTACAAGGGCAAAGGCATCAAATATGCAAAAGAGCGGATTTTGCGCAAGGAAGGGAAGACGGGGCAATAATTTGCCGCACACATTCATCCGATGAGAGAAGGCGCTATTTTCATCGGAAGGAAAGAGGGAACATGTCGAAACTGAATGCACGATTGAAGAGGAAGGCGCGCATACGCCGAAAAATTTCTGGAACCCCCGAGCGTCCGCGCTTGTCGGTATACAAATCGCTCAACCACATTTATGCGCAAGTGGTAGACGATACGCGAGGGCACACCTTGGCCTATGTTTCTTCGAGGGATAAGGGCATGGCTGGCGGGGAGGGGGATAAGAAGGAGGCGGCCAAGCGGGTAGGGCAGTTGATTGCGGAGCGTTGCAAGGCAGCGCAGATAGAAGCGGTAGCCTTTGACAGGAATGGGTTTCCCTACCATGGGCGGGTGGCAGCGGTGGCGGATGCAGCGCGTGAAGCGGGCTTGAAATTTTAAGGAGAGGTTCAAACGTGGCGACACTCATCAATCCAAATGAACTTGAGCTGACGGACCGAGTCGTCAGCATTAACCGCGTAGCCAAAGTCGTGAAAGGTGGCCGGCGGTTTAGTTTTTCAGCCCTGGTTGTCGTAGGGGACGGCAAAGGTCACGTAGGGGTAGGTTTAGGCAAAGCGAATGAAGTCCCCGAGGCCATCCGCAAGGGTGGGGAGAATGCGAAGAAGAACCTCTTCAAAATTCCGTTGTTGGGGCACACCATTCCGCACGAGTCCCTGGGGCATTTTGGAGCGGGCTGGGTATTGTTGAAGCCCGCCTCTGAAGGCACAGGGGTAATAGCGGGTGGAACGGTACGCGCCGTATTGGACGCGGCGGGTGTGAGAGACATTCTAACCAAGTGCCAAGGCTCTAGAAACCCACATAATGTATTAAAGGCAACCATTAACGGTTTAAAACGTTTACGCTCGCCCGAAGAAGTTTCCGCACTGCGTGGATTAGAGATACAAATAAAAGCGAGGGGCGCAAGGAGCTAATATGGGGTTGAAAGTTAAACTAATAAAGAGTTATGCTGGGGCTTCTATACGTCAGAAGCGTACGGTGCAAGGGCTTGGCCTAAAGAAGCTGGGAGATGAGCGCATATTGGTGGACACGGCGGCGGTGAGGGGGATGGTTTTCCACGTGCAGCATTTGGTTTCTTCAGAGGTGGTTGCGGAGGAGGCCAAGCCACGGGATCGGCGCAGGGGGAAGAAAGCGGTTGCGTGCGCAGGGGCAGGGGCTGAGCAAGGACAGGAGAGTTAAGATGGATAGGCTACACACATTGAAGGCGCCGGCGAAGTCCAGTCACCGCAAGAAGCGGGTAGGGCGTGGGCAGGCGAGTGGATGGGGGAAGACGGCGGGGCGAGGCGGGAAGGGGCAGAAGGCGCGTACGGGCAACATGCATTTTGAAGGTTTTGAAGGTGGGCAGAGTCCCTTGCAGCGGAGGATGCCGAAGATGGGCTTTCATTCTCCCAACCGCAAGCAGTTTGCCTTGGTAGCCTTGGGAGCATTGGGCACTTTGCCTGCGGGGACGGTGGTAGACGTGGCCTTCATGCGGGCGAAGGGTTGGATAAAGGGCCGGCCGGACGGGGTGAAGGTATTGGCCAACGGGGAGCTGGGTGTAGCCCTAACGGTGAAGGCGCACCGTTTTTCGAAGGGGGCGAGGGAGGCGATAGTTGCGGCAGGGGGAGTGGTGGAAGAGTTGCCTTGGGTGGTGCACGCTGAGGGCGCCAAGAAATAGTTTTTTGCGCAAGGAGGAGAAGTGGCTTTTAGCGCTGTTCTAAACGTCTTTCGTGTAGCAGAGCTGAGGTCGCGTCTACTGTTCACCTTAGCGCTGCTGACCATATACCGTCTTGGCATCTTCATACACACGCCAGGCATCAACAGGGCGGCGTTGGATGCCCACATGAAGATTCAGCGAGAATCTGGGGGGCTCCTCAATTTTTTCAATTTCTTTTCGGGGGGTGCGCTGGAGCAGATGTCGATTTTTGCTTTAGGCATCATGCCCTACGTATCGGCATCCATTGTGATGAGTTTGCTGACGGTGGTGATACCCGCCTTGGATCGTCTGAACAAGGAAGGGGCGTTGGGGCGTCGAAAAATCAACCAATACACGCGCTATGGGACGATTTTGCTGTCGATTGCGCAAGGGATAGGCATAGCGAACATTGCCGCGGGGATGGGGCGCAGTGTGGACGCGGGGCCTTCTCCCATTGTGGTAGAGAGTCCTGATTTTTGGTTTTATTCGATGACCATCATTACCCTAACGGCGGGGACGGCCTTTATCATGTGGTTAGGGGAGCGTATTACGGAGAGTGGGATAGGCAACGGCATTTCGCTGATTATTTTTGCAGGTATTGTAGCAAGGCTTCCAGCGGGGATGAGTTCCATCTACACCTCGGTTAAGGCAGAGACCTTAAATTTAGGCCTCGTACTGATTTTATTAGCCTTCATGTTATTGGTGGTCGGCGCCGTGGTTTATATTGAGCGGGGCATGCGTCGCATACCCATACAATATGCGAAGCGGGTTTCGGGCCAGCGGGTATTTTCCGGGCAAGCCTCCTATTTTCCTTTGAAAGTCAATGCTGCGGGCGTCATACCCCCCATTTTTGCGAGCACGTTGTTGAGTTTGCCGGCGACGTTGTCTTCCTATTTGCCTTTTTTGCGCAACCTTCAATATTCGCTGCAAAGCAACCTTTGGGTCTACAACGGCGTTTTTGTCTTTCTAATTGTTTTCTTTGCCTTTTTCTACACTTCTTTGACGTTCAGGCCGGACGACATTGCCGACAACATTAAGAAGAATGGGGGCTACATACCCGGTTTAAGGCCGGGTAGGCAGACAGCGGACTACATTTCAAGGGTATTAAACCGTCTAACGGCGGGGGGTGCTATTTATTTAGCGATGGTTTGTGTTGTCCCTACGGTTATTTCGGGATGGACGAACCTACCCATCCATTTTGGAGGGACGGGGCTGTTGATTGTGGTGGGTGTGGCATTGGACACGGTCCAACAAATAGAGCAGCATTTAATTACGAAGAATTATGAGGGGTTTTCTGGGCCGCGGGGACCGAGGATTCGCGGGCGCATCCGTATGGGTGCCTAAGGAGAACTTGTGAATTTAATTCTATTTGGAGCACCCGGAGCCGGCAAAGGGACGCAAGCGGAGAATTTGTGGAAGAGGTTTGGGATTCCACACATTGCAACAGGGGATATTTTGCGCAAAGCCATTGAAGAGGGAACGGCTTTGGGCAAGGAAGTGGCCCCCTACCTTGAAGCGGGGAAGTTGGCGCCGGACGTTTTGGTGTCGGACTTGGTATTGGACAGGTTGAAAGCGGAGGATTGCAGAGGGGGTTTCGTATTGGACGGCTACCCGAGGACGTTGCCGCAGATGGACGTATTGGAGGAGGCGTTAAGGGAGAAGGGGAAGAAGATAGACAAGGTTATTTCGCTGGATGTATCGCAAGAGGTATTGTTACAGAGGACGATGGGGAGGGGGAGGGCAGACGACAACCTGGAGACGGTGAAGAGGCGGCTGATAGACTATAAGAACCTTACGGAGCAGGCGAAGAAGGGCTATGCGTCCCGTGGTTTATTGGTGGTGATAGACGGTTTAGGGACGACGGAAGAGGTTTTCGAGAGAATTTTAGCTTCGTTGCCGCAAAATTCTTAAATTGGGTGAAGAGGGGCTTGCATTTAGGTTGGTTTTATAATAAAGCCGCGCGCCTTGGTTGTTGTTTGGGCAAAGCAGAAGGAAGCAGGAGTTTTGATTGCCGAAAGATGATGCAATAGAAGTGGAAGGAACCGTCATAGAGCCTTTGCCGAATGCGATGTTTCGGGTTGCATTGGACAATGGCCACAAGGTTTTGGCGCACATTTCCGGGAAGATGCGGATGCATTTCATCCGAATTTTGCCGGGAGATCGCGTCAAAGTAGAATTGTCCCCCTATGACTTAAGCAGGGGCCGCATCACCTACCGCGCAAAATGAAGGTGGTTTGAGTTATGAAGATACGTGCATCGGTTAAGAAGATTTGTGATAAGTGCAAAGTCATCCGCCGACGGGGTGTGCTTCGCGTTATTTGTTCAGCAGATCCGCGGCACAAGCAGCGTCAGGGTTAAAGACAGAGATAAACAAAGGGTTGAAGCATGGCTCGTATAGCTGGAATTGATTTACCTCCCGCCAAGCGTTTGGTGGTTTCGCTCCAATACATTTATGGCATTGGAATTAAGTCTGCTCACGACATTTGTGCGAAGGGGGAGATACCCTTAGGGACGCGCACGAAGGATTTAACGGAGGAGCAGGCGAAGCGGGTACGGGAGATTATAGAGAACGAATACAAAGTGGAAGGCGACTTGCGTCGCGAAGTGACGATGAACATCAAGCGGCTGATGGATTTGGGCTGCTACCGTGGCCTTCGGCACCGCAAGGGTTTGCCTGTCCGAGGGCAACGCACGCACACGAATGCGCGCACGAGAAAAGGCCCCAGGCGTGGTGTGGTGAAGGCCAAGCCGCCGCCGGGGCGCAAGTGAGCAGGGTTGAATGAGTCACCAACAGAGCACAAAGGGATTTTGAATTCATGGCAGAAGAAAGCAAGAGTGCCGCAGGCGCAGAAGTTGAAGGCAAGCGTGGGAAGCGAAAGCAGAAGAAGAACATCCTCAATGGGGTTGTGCACATTCAGTCGACTTTCAACAATACGCTGATTACCATTACAGACGTTTCCGGGAATGTCATAGCCTGGTCCTCCGGGGGAGCGCGCGGGTTTAAAGGCAGCCGCAAGTCCACGCCTTTTGCTGCGCAGGTAGCGGCAGGGGATGCGGCCTCGAAGGCGATGGTGCATGGGCTCAAGAATGTGCAAGTTTTTGTGAAGGGGCCAGGGGCGGGGAGGGAGTCAGCGTTGCGAGCGATAGCTTCTGCGGGGCTCAAAATCTCTCTCATCAGAGATGTTACCCCCATTCCTCACAATGGTTGTCGGCAACCCAAGCGGCGTCGCGTCTAAAGGAGTTTCTCTTGGCTCGTTATATTGGAAGTGTTTGTAGAATTTGTAGGCGAGAAAATTTAAAGATGTATTTAAAGGGTGACCGTTGTTACACCGACAAGTGTGCGATTGCGCGTCGAGCCTACCCGCCTGGCCAGCATGGCCAAGGCCGCATGAAGTTTTCGAACTATGGTGTGCAATTGCGTGAGAAGCAGAAAGTCAAACGCATGTATGGCCTGTTGGAGAAGCAATTTCGCGGCTATTACCACCGTGCGGAAGCGGCGAAGGGGAAGACGGGCGAATTGTTGCTCCAGTTGTTGGAGTTGCGTTTGGACAATGTGGTCTACCGCCTGGGTTTTGCCGACACGCGCTCGGAAGCCCGCCAATTGGTGCGCCACGGGCATTTTTGGGTCAACGGGAAACGGGTCGACATTCCTTCCTATGCAGTGAAAGTAGGCTCCGTGGTTGAGGTAGGGCAGAAGGCGAAGGAGATGGTGCGCATACAGGAGGCGGTAGAAACCGTAGACCGCCGAGGCATTCCTCAATGGCTTGAGATGGACAAGACGGCGTTGAAGGGAACGGTGAAG
Organism: Cystobacterineae bacterium; assembly: GCA_009781495.1. Taxonomy (GTDB): domain Bacteria; phylum Myxococcota; class Myxococcia; order Myxococcales; family Myxococcaceae; genus WRKR01. Next base: position 5,542 of record WQYA01000032.1, on the reverse strand, counting down.
GCGCACCCGAACCGTGAAGACTTGACGATGCCGATTCAAGAGCAGCTGATAGTCGAACTTTATTCGAAATAAGCGAGCCATCCTCTTGCCGGCAGGGCAAGTAAGTGGGTGGTGGTTCGTCGAAAGGGAAGTATCATGTCGGATGAATTTAACGCGAAGAATTGGCGGGATTTAATTAAGCCCCGCAAGTTGGACTTGGTTTTTACAGATGGGAGTTATGGGAAATTTGTAGCAGAGCCTTTGGAGAGGGGTTTTGGGACGACATTAGGGAACTCTCTAAGGCGGGTTTTGTTATCGTCTTTACAGGGTGGTGGCATTACAAATGTGAAGATAGAGGGGGTTTCCCATGAGTTTATGACGATTCCCGAAGTCGTCGAAGACGTCACCGACATTATATTAAACCTCAAAGGCATCTTGCTGCGCATACACAGCAACGAGCCCCAAACTTTGCGCATAGACGCGCAGGGGCCGCGAGAGGTGAAGGCGGGCGACATATTGACGGGCGAGCAGGTGGAGATTTTGAACCCGGGGCACCACATTTGCACGCTTTTGGAGGGGGGGCGGGTACAAATGGAGATGGATTGCAGGCGTGGCCGCGGCTATGTGCCGGCGCAGCTGAACAAGGACTTGGACTTGCCCATAGGGAACATACCCGTGGATGCGCTTTTTTCGCCCATACGCAAAGTCAACTACCAAGTGACGAATGCGCGCGTTGGGCAGATGACGAACTATGACAAGTTAACTTTGGAGCTTTGGACAGACGGCTCGGTGTCTCCTGAGGATGCGGTTGCTTTTGCGGCCAAAATTCTCAAGGAGCAACTCACCGTTTTCATCAACTTTGATGAGACGGAGGAGCCGATTCTTGTGGAGGCGCCCAAGCCTGAAGTGAAGCTGAACGAGAATTTATTCCGCTCCGTAGACGAGCTTGAGTTGTCCGTACGCTCCGCCAATTGTTTGCAGCAGGCCAACATTAAGACGATTGGGGATTTGGTGCGCCGCACCGAGGCGGAGATGTTGAAGACGAAGAATTTCGGCCGAAAGTCTCTCAAGGAGATAAAGGAGATTTTAGCAGAAATGGGACTGAGCCTTGGGATGAAGTTGGAGAATTGGCCTCCGAAGTCTTTCCCTGTGGTTTCGACGCCGCCCCCGCTTTCTCCCATGGAGGATGAGGAGGACTTGGCGGACTATGCCTCTTTAGACGATGAAGAGGAAGAGTTTGAAGACGAGCCCGAAGAGGATTTGGTTTAGGTTTTGGGAGGTTTGTTATCGCTGGTACCTGACACGGCCAGAGGATTGAAGGAAAGACATGAGACACCGAGTTGGACAGAGAAAACTCAACCGTACTTCTGCTCATCGCATGGCGATGTTGCGCAACATGGTAACCTCGCTTTTGGAGCATGAGCGCATTGTGACGACGGTGCCGAAGGCCAAAGAAGCCCGGCGGCTGGCGGAGAAAACCATCAGCCTGGCCAAGCGTGGGGGATTGAGCAACCTACGTTTGGCGGCGCGGACGGTGAAGAGCCGGGAGGTTTTGAAAAAGGTATTTGGGGAACTCAAAGAGCGCTATGCAAACCGTCCTGGCGGTTATACCCGCATTATGCAAATAGGTTTTAGGCGTGGGGATTCAGCGGACATGGCCATTGTCGAGTTGGTTGACAGGAAAGAGAAGCCCAAGTCCGAGAAAGCTGCCAAGAAAGAGGCGGCGAAAGAAAGCCAAGAATAGGTTTGGAAGCCTCAAGCCGCTGGCTGCTGTTTCCTCCCGGTGACTTTTCTACCCCATTTGACACAAAGGCCCCAGAATGCGGCTCTGCCCGCTTTTGTGGGCTTTTTTGTGTCTTGAGGGTGAGAAAGCACTGCTGGGTGCAAAGAGCCTGAGAAACAGAATTCAGCCCAGCCGCGCTGCTCCATTTTTAGGGGGGGTGTGCCTAAAGCCCATTTATTCAAATTTTAAAATTATCTTATATTAAACCACATTAACTTAGAGAAGCGCTACACCTAAGCAATGTGTGGGGGGCTTAAAAACGCAAAGATATGAAACAGTGGAGAAACAGATTCCGCTGATTGACGTCATTCTAGATAGAGGCTTCGGGGTTTAGGGAAAGGTCTCGGAAGGCACTTGTTTGTCTAGGAACGGTATCCATTTTTTAGAAGGAGCACCCATGAACCATCTATTGGACGCTTGGGGCTTTTTTGCGACTGAATAAAAATATGAAGGCAGGAAGAAACGGATTTGCGTGATTGACGTCATTTTTGACAGAGACTTGTCAGGGCTTAGGGAAGGGTCTCTTAACATAAGGAAGGATAAGCATGGCTACTAATAAGACGTGTCCTGGTGTATATATTGAAGAAGTTCCAAGTGGGGTCAAGCCCATTGAGAGTGCAAGCACCTCAACTGCGGTATTCATCGGGCAGACGGCAGAAGAAAATGCCCATATAGGTGAGCCTAAGTTGATTTTCAGGTGGGCGGACTACATAGAGTCATTTGGTTTTGGCATCAAGGAAGAGATTCCATCGGCAAGTGGGGGTGTCGGTTTAGATGCCGAGGAGCCGGGTGACGATGCCGAGGAGCCGGATGACGATGCCGAGGAGCCGGGTGACGATGCCGAGGAGCCGGGTGACGATGACGAGGAGCCGGGTGACGATGCCGAGGAGCCGGGTGACGATGCCGAGGAGCCGGATGACGATGCCGAGGATTCAGATGCAGAAGCGGACGCATCCAAGCCAAGAACGCAGATCTCGAAGAGCAAAGCGGATATTATGGGACTTGCGGTCTACAACTTTTTCCTCAATGGCGGCGGCGCAGCCTACATCGTCAATGTGGGCGAAGGTACGCCTGCGGATTATGACAAGGCCTTCGCATCTCTCCAGAAGATACGCGACATCAGCATCATCTGCTTGCCTGGCAAAGCGTGGGGAACAGGCAATTCAAATGCGACAGACCGAGGCATTATTGAAAAAGCGATTACTCATGCAGAGGAAATGCAAAACCGCATGGTGATTGTTGACATTGCTGAAACAGTTAAACTTGCGACTAAAAACGATGTGACGAATGAGGATACAGGTCTCAATCCGAAGCCGAGCATGTTTTCCGTAGCCTATTATCCCTGGGTGGAAGTTGCGAATCCTTTCTATAAACCCAATGACGAAGAGGATGAGGAGGAGGAAGAAGAGGAGCCGCCGCCGGCGACATTTAAGATGGCTCCCAGCAGTTTTGTTGCGGGGATGTGGGCCAAAATCGACGGACGCCGTGGTGTCTGGAAAGCGCCCGCAGGCGTTGAAACCGCTTTATTGGGTGTTGTAGGGTTGACTGACAATGTCGACGACAAGGTACAAGGCCAGCTAAATCCCGTAGGCATTAACTGTATTCGCAAAATACCCGGGGCGGGTCCTGTTATTTGGGGAAGCCGTACTCTGGCCACAAAGACCGATCCCGAATGGCGTTATGTGCCCGTTCGACGCACAGCCAGCATGATTGAAGAAAGCATTTACACCAACATTCAGTGGGCGGTGTTTGAGCCGAACGATCATCGTTTATGGTCTTCGTTGCGTGTCAATATTAACGCTTTCATGAATGGCCTGTGGAGAGCCGGCGCTTTTCAAGGTGAGAAGGCTTCGGATGCCTATTTCGTGCGTTGCAATTTGGGCGACACGATGACGCAGGACGACGTCGATCTTGGCAAAGTTATCGTCGAAGTGGGTTTTGCTCCGCTCAAACCTGCGGAGTTCGTCATTGTCCGTATCCAGCAAAAAGTTGCTCAACAATAATGGAGACTTATCATGCCTGCACCCCTATTTAATGTAAATGCTGAACGTTATGATCCCTATAGGACATTTAAATTTCAAGTGTTGATTGATGGCAAGCCTGTTGCTGGCCTGCGGAAGATGTCGGGATTGAAGAAGAGCACAGATTCTGTCAGTTGGCGCACTGCGGGGGACCCAACCCATGAGCGCAAGCTGCCTGGTGGGACGAAATATGAGGCCATTACACTGGAGCAAGGGTTGACACACGATCCGGTGTTTGAGCAATGGGCCAACCTGGTAAACAACATCCAGGGTGACATGGGGATGTCTCTGAAGAATTTTCGAAAGAACATTGTCATCAACGTCATGAATCTTCAAGGGACGCGCGTCATTTCCTATAACATTTATCGTGCTTGGGTTTCGGAATATCAGGCTTTGCCGGATTTTGATGCCGGGACGATGAACACAGTAGGAATTCAGACGATTAAACTGGAGCATGAGGGTTGGGAACGGGACGATTCTGTGAGTGAGCCCTCGGAATCCTGAGACACGTTATGCAGACGGGAATTCCTGTAAGTTTACCGGGAGGCTTGTTCATAAATGGTCAACGCAAGTGTGATGCTTTATTGCGTCCTCTTGACGGTTGGCTCGAAGAGCGAGTCGGTGTGGCAATGGCTGGCAGAGACAATCTTCCAGCCGTTGTCAGCGAGGTTTTGGCAGCTGTGGTGTTGAGCATTGGCGGAGAAGCTGTTGTGTGGAAGCAGATTGCTTCGCTGACGATGGCAGACCGGCAATGGCTAATGCTGAACCTCGCGCATATATTACAGGAGGGTGGTTTTTGGTTGAAGGGTTATTGCGATGGTTGCGAACAGTCCTTCGACTTATATATCGATCCTCGGCAGTTGCCCGTGAAAGTTGCAGGAGAGGGTTTCCCGTTTACGGAGTTGACTTTGGGCAAGCACAGGTTGCTCCTGCGGTTGCCCAACGGCATAGATCAGGAGTGCATTGCAGGGCTCGACACAGAGGAGGCAGTTGCACATTTGCTTTCTGCCTGTCTGCTTTCTGTCAATGATGCTTCGGTTCCTGAGGGTTATGTCGACACGCTCGATTCCGATGCCTTCAAAAAAATAGAGGAAGCGCTTGATAAAGTTTCACCGTACGTGGGAACGGTATTGGCGACTTCCTGCCCAGAGTGCAAGCGGCCACAGCAGATAGAAATCAACCCCTATTTGCTGTCTGCTGCGAAGCAGGAAGCCTTGCTTCAAGAGGTACACATGTTGGCAAGCGCATACCACTGGAGCGAGAGCGAAATTCTTTCCCTATCTCGTGATCGCAGGCGGTTCTATTTGAAGCTGATTGAGCGCAGCAGGAACGTAGTTGTCTAGTTGTTTTGGCATAAATACCGGCAGACGCTGGCCCGTTCAATTTGAGAGACAAGGCGATGGGTTTTTTCCAGAGTTTCATAAGTGATGCAAACCGTAACGGGCAATACTTCAAACAGGCAGAACCTGTAGAACGTGCTTTTGTATCAGAAAGCCCGTCCAGAGAAATGCCGACAGATGCTGTCAACCTGTCAGATGCGGTTTTCACGCATCTATATTCGACGGATCCATCAACAGATGTTGAACAGAATGGGTTGTCAGAGATGGCTGAGACAAAACATGCTGAACAGACTGCCTCAAAGCACAAGACAGAGTCTGTTTTGCAGCAAGCAGCGGCCTCTATAGTTGCTCCAAGCCGGCAGCCAGAAATCCACTCTGAGTCCCGTCAACAAGTTGAGCCTCCTTCAACGGTTGCTCCG
>WQYA01000031.1 GCA_009781495.1 Cystobacterineae bacterium | reverse complement strand
TAAAGAGTTCGAGGGGGTCGCGAGTGCTGCAGGAGCCCCGCAGGGCCCCGGAGGGTGTTTTTTTGGTTACTTTTTTGTCACACAAAAAAGTGACTCGCCGGTAGGCGAAACCTACTGCCGCCGGAGGCAGAAAACGGCCGGGCCGCAGGCCCAGCACCAATAACCCCCCCCCGGGGGGTAAAAAATAACGCTCACAGTGAGCCAACCCTGCCCGGAGGGCAAAAAAGAAACTCTGCCTAGAGTTCGCCGTCGGCTTTCAGCTGCGCAACAACCGCGTCTATGCCTCGGCGGTTAATAATGCGAAGGCCATGGGCAGAAATGCGCAAACGCACCCACTGGCCCAGGCTGGGGACCCAAAAACGCTTATATTGAAGGTTGGGCAGCGAACGCGTCTTCGTTTTGTTGTTCGCATGGCTGACATTGTTGCCAACCAAAGGGCGCTTGCCCGTAACCTGACAAACCCGACTCATAACAACCTCTCAAACTAAAAGGTTACCAACTGGACTTGGTAACTCCGGTAAGCTCCCCTTGGAGCGCCTTCTCTCGAAAAGTAATCCTCGAAAGCTGAAAATAACGCAAGGTGCCTCGCGGCCTCCCTGTCACCATACAACGGTTTACCACCCGCGAAGGACTCGAATCCCTGGGCAGCTTGTCCAACTTCAACTGCGCCTCCGCCCTCGCCTCCGGCTCCGTGTTGGGGTTCTTTATTTGCTTCTTGAGTTCCATGCGCCGCGCTGCATATTTCACAACCAATTGTTTGCGCAAATTGTTTTTGTTTATTTTGCTTTTCTTTGCCATGAGACACGACGCTTTTTTAAAATGCTCTGCTCTTTAAAAATATGCTTCTAAAACTTCTCCAAAAAAACCCTCCAACCACCCTGCCCCACCCCCTCTCAAACCCAAAACGCGCCCTCTTCACACCCGCGGCCTCTTGAAAGGACGAGTCTTCTATCCCTTGTTTGCAAAACAAGCAACTCTGAATTGAAAAAACCTGTCAAATCGGCGATGAAAGCCTCTCTTTCGTTTTTCTCAACACTTTTTTAAGGAGTCCCATGGGCACACTGCAAGAGTTTATTCATTCGAAAAGCATTCTCCCTGACGCCATTGTCGCTGTTTCCCAAAAGCTGGAAGCCACACAGCTCAAAGACAAAAAACTCCTCCAGCAGCGCGTTGCCAAACGCCGCGTCAAGGACTCGGCCTCCAAAACCTATGCGGAGCTTGACATTGCCAAACCCCGCAGCGGCCGAGGGCTGTCTGCGACCGCCGTGGCCTCGGCGCTCAATGAGCAGCCCCTCTCCATTCGCCAGCGCAGCAAAATGCTCAGGGCCGTCAACGCACTCTTGGCGAAAAAGAAAGAGGCCGCCGTCGACATGAAAACCCTCTTCGGCGACACCCCTAAAAAAGAAACTAAAAAACCCAAAGCTGCCCAAAAGAAATAGGCCCTCAGCCGGGTTAAGGTTGAAATGCGTGCAGCCAGACGCCTCCATGCCCCATGGGACGGGGGCGAGGGGGACGGGGTTTTTGTGAGGGGAGCGCACTCTTGGTTGGTGGACCGAGCTGAACAAAAACGAAGTCCAACGAAGAGAAAGTGCTAAAGTGGAACCGGTCTAGCGGGGGGGAATGTCTTGCTTGCTTTCAAGCACCTGCGCAAACGAAACACTGGCCGCCTTGCTTTGCTCATAGGCTTCACGCTCAAGCGCTGCAATGCGCCTGAGCCGAGCACCGTCGTCAAGCTCTATGAGGGCTGTACGCTCCACGGGCGGGGCCGCAGAAACGGTACGGTGCTCGGAATAGAGAGGCATTTTTTCGCTCCCTAGGAAACGGGAATCGCCGGCTGGGCCGGTTGCTCTTCAAGGACAATGCGAGGCGTCGGCAACTGCATTTGGTCTGTCGCCATCACCGCTTCATTCTTCAAAATGTTCGCAATGGAGGCCGGCTCATTCACCGTGAGAATTTCTAAAATCTTCTCAATGGTCCAACGGCCGCGCGCATTAATGACGGCGCCTTTGTCGGTGAAACTCAGCGTGTCCGCCAACGAGGGCTCTTCACTCAAACGTGTATCAATCTCCGGCCCAAGCAAATCCCTCGCCGCACTCAAAATCCGCGCCAATACATGGTTCCATGCGGCCAAAGGCTCCTGCGTCGTCTCCTGCGTCTCTTCAACCAAATCCAACCCCACCGGCAAATTCGCAAGACGCTCAAGGAATTCTTCCATCAACTCGCCACGCAAAATGCGCCCGTGCTGCGGAGCAATAATTTCAGGCGCCGGGTTGAGGCGACGTATGGCTTCCACCGTGCGCGCCAATGCAATGCGCGTCGGCATGTACATTTGGTGGAAAGCGCGAATGCCTGCCCAGTCGGAAGCGTCCGCCTCTATCCCTTGCACGCCCTCCGGGGTTAGGCCTCCTAGAAAATCCCCTGAGAATAATACCCGCGTCTCTAAGTCATAGAGCATCACTGCCCCTTTAAAGTGGCAAAAGGGACTCGGCACAGGGAGAATTTGGTGCCCCGTCGGCAAAGTAATCCCCTGCGCAAAACGGTCCAATGACAAAAAACGCTCCCGCGGTAAACCCATGTGGATAATCAACCTAAACGTGTCCTCTGATGCCAATATCGCCGCCTTCGGCGAATAGCGCGCCATCAACAAGGGCGCAGAGGAACTCACGTCCGGATCCTGGTGGTTCAAAAACAACGCCGAAACACGCTCAAGACTGCCGATGATGCTCGCCGTCTTGCTGCTCACCACAGCAAAGTCCGTCGAGGAACCAGGGTCCACGAGAAGGTTAAACTGCATACGCTGGCGTGTTTGGGGATGGCGTGATTCAAAGAGACGTAAATAGGGGTTCGCGTGAAAAATGCTCTTCGGGTCTCTTTTGCCTACCCAAAAAGTCCCGGGCGCAATTTCCACAGGTGTGATGGAATCTAACATGAACTCAATTCTCCCTGCAATTTTCAAAAGTTGTGGAAAGAAGCCAAGCGCCTCCCTCCCCAAAACCGCTTCCCTTAACCAAACTCAAACCCACCCCGCCCATAACCTTCCTCAAATACGCTCCTCAAACCATCCTCCAATGCTATGCTAACAACGCCTCGGCCGCTATATTATAATGCTTCTCGTATTCTCGCACATCCACGCTCGTAAGCAAACCCTCAACTTCAAAAAAGCCTAACCCGCTCCCCCTTTTTTTGCTACGACTTTCCACCCTTAAGGCAAGGTTTTCATTGCGTTTACAAAAGAGGCCGACAGCGCTAAAAGAAACCCACACCGGTTTTGGAATATACCATGCCTACATATGAAAAACCTGAGCTCCTCCTCAAAAGCGCCCTCGAAAAAATCGTCTATTTCGAAGCACGACAGGAACAGCTCCTCGCCGACTCCAAACGCGCTAAAGCAGAATCCGAAACACTGCGACAACAACTCGAATATGCCAGAAAATGCGAAATGGAGTCCTCCAAAACCCTCGCCGAAATGCAAACCCGCTTGCGCCATATGCAGGCAGAAAAAGACCAGGCCCTCAAAAAAGTCGAAACCCTTCGCAAAGAGCGCGCAGAGTGGATTGAAAAAATCCTCGAAGCTGCTCAAATTCAAACCCCCCAGGACACACCCCACGATACCTTCGACTTGTCCCAATTCATCGCCCTCCTGCGCGGCGAAGTCCTTAGCCTTAAAAATAACCTTAACCCCTCTGCCCCTGCTTTAACCCCTAGCGCTGAGGAAAATAGCCCCCCCCTCTCTGCCGAGGACTTCGGCTCCCGCTTCGCCGCACAAGGACGCTTGGATGTCTCCCCAGAAGAACAGAAAACTTTGCAGGCCAACGAAAAACCCCTCGACAACCATGTCCTGGAATTCGGCATCCGCGAGCTCTCCTCCCAGGACCCTGGCCTCCGCCTCCGTACCGCCCTCCGCCTCAAATCCTTGGGACGCCCCTCCGCTGCCCCCGCCCTCGGACAGGCCATCCACGCAGAAACCAACCCCGAAGTCCTCGCCGCCCTCATCGACGCCTTCTCCTCCTTCGCTAAAACCGAAGGCCTCCCCCTCGTCGCCCCTCATGCCGACTCCCCCCACCCTAAACTGCGCCTCGCCGCTATAAAAGCCCTCATCCGCATGGACGCCCATGCCGCTATGCCCCAACTCCTCGCCGCCTTGGAGGATACCGATGCAAATGTGCGCCGACGCGCTACCCTCTGGCTCGCCGGACTCTCCCCAGAAGAATCCCTCCGCCTGGGCAGCATCGCCCTCGAAGACTTTAACCCCGATGTGCGCGCCGTCGCCGTCTATGTCCTCTCCATCTCCCAACTGCAAGCCGCTCAGCCCAAACTCCTCCAGGCCCTCCAGGACTCTAACCTTAAAGTACGTAACGCCGCCGCTAAAGCCTTGAGCCAATCTTCTCAAACAGACTGGTCTTCCTTGCCCGCTTTGGAGCAGGCTCAGCGCCAACGCGCACTGCGCCGCTTAAAATACCCCCACTCTACACTCCCGGCTGTGCCCACCCTACCTGCCCCTGCCCCCCCCTGCCCCCCTATGGCTCAACCTGCCCCCACTCCTCCCGTAGAGACCCCACCCCTTGCTCCACCCATACTCCCGCAAAACCATGAGGCACTTTCTGCGGAACTCTTGAGCGCGCTCCGCTCAAGCCTGCGCGGAAAAACCCAGGAGGAGCTCGCCTCCCTCATCCAAGCCTCCCCACAAAACCTGGCAGCTTCACTTTTGGCTCTAGAGCTGCAAGGACAAGTGATAAGGCGAGGACAGAAATATTTTATCGCCTAGCTAAGAAAATCCTATGGAGACGCTGCGCTATAACTTGAAAACCGCTTCCGCCTTGCTTGGACTTAGGCCCGGCGAGCTTTTGGCCCACAGCCGACAAACCGAATGGTCTCCAGAAGAAATTTGGGACTTGAGAGCTAAACTCGCCCTCTACCCCCCCCACGTCGGCAATAGAAAACAACTCTTCCTTAACTTTAAAGGCGGGACGGGGAAAACCTCCCTCTCCACTTCCTATGCCTGGCGCTTGGCCGAAATGGGCTATGGCGTCCTCCTGGTGGACTTGGACTCCCAAGGCCACGCTACCAAATGCCTCGGCTTCGAGGGCGAGGACTTTGCGCATACCCTCTTGGACGTCTTCCAGAAAAAACTCCCCCTCTCCTCCCTCGTCCAAAAAACCGCCCTGCCTAACCTTGAGTTTGTCCCCTCTAACCTCAATATGAGTACCGTGGACTTGCTCCTTATGCCTATGGCCGGACGTGAGTTTAAACTTAAATCCGCCCTTAAAGAGTTAGAAGCCCACTATGACTTTATCGTCTTCGACGCACCCCCCTCCTTCGGCTTGCTCAACCTCAATGCCCTTATCGCCTCCAATGACTTAATTATCCCCGTCCTCGCAGACTTCCTCTCCTTCCACGGACTGCGCCTCCTCTTCGAAACCCTCCAAAACCTCGAAGAGGACTTGGGACATTTGCTGGAGCATATTTTTATTGTCGTTAACGCATTTAACCAAACCTTTAAACTGGCTAAAGAAGCCCTTGACGCTTTAAAACGCCACTATGCGGACTATTTGATGCCTCACGTTATTCGCCAGTGCACCAAATTCGCCCAGGCCTCCAGTGAAGGACGCCCTATTTTCCTTGCAGACAGAGACAGCAAAGGTGCACAAGACATTCAAAAGCTTATCCAACTCATCCTCGCGACACTCGTTGAAGGGTCGTCGCCCAAAGCCCCTGCCCCCGGGAGAAAAAAGTGAAAAAATCCTTTGACCAAAATGTTCCGAAACTCCGGCCAAGGCTCAAATGGCAAGCCACAACCAACACGGCTCCAGAGAATGTGGAAACAACACCGCCACCTGCAGAAAACAATCCACACGCAGCTGTCGCCAACCTCGCTGCTGCCGTTAGAAATAAAACCGCACTGCGCGAAGAAGCACCCCTCACAGCGGTAGAAGCGCTTAGAAAGGCCATTGGGGAGGAGTCTCCCTCTTCCATGCTCGACTCTCCCGCTGCTGTTGCCTCTCCGGTGGTTGCTGCCCCCCCGGTGGTTGCTGCGTCTCCCGCTGCTATACCCCCAACAGCGGCTGAGTCTCCCGCTGCCGCTGCATCTCCTGCTGCCTTGAGTGCGTCCTCTGCCCCCGCTTTGGAGCAGGAGCTTGCAGAAAGGCGTATGCGGCTGAAGGAGCGCCTGAGGGCCGCCCGCGAAACCCCGGGCTTCCTCCCCCTCCCCCCTACGGCTTTTCAAGCCGGTGAGTTGGCTGTTGAGCGCATTGCTCAATTGCAAATAGAAATTTCTAAGCTTCGCGACGAAAACTTGCAGCTGACGCAAAGCCTGGAAGCCGCACGGCGACGCGCAGAAGAGGCGACGGAAACCGCTCGCATGCGCGTGGAAGAAATGGAGCACGTCTCCAACGACATGGAAGAGCGCTCCAAACTCATGCGTGAGTTGGAAGAAGAAATGCTCGCCGTTGAAACGGAGCGCGACGAAACACTCATGCTTTTGCAAACCACACGCGCGGAGCTCCGCGCCCTCCAGGAGCGTTATGCCCAACAGGCTGCTGAGCTTCAAAAACACGAGGAGGCACTGCGTACAAGCCTTGAAGAGGAAGAGGCTTTGGCCAACGAGCTTGAAACCCTGCGTACGCAAGCAGAGCAGCTGATGGTGGCCCACCAACTGCTTGCCCAAGACAGGGCCTCCTTGGCTTCCCAAGTCGAAGAGCTGAAACAAGAACGCAAAGAGTTGCTCGAAGCACGAAAGGCCCTGGAGTCTGTGCACAAAGCCCTCTCTCAGGCTGTTATTGGGAAAACTTAATCCCTAAGAAGAGTTAGAAAATCTACCCTCAAACCTAGGTTCTTCTTTTAGGCCTCTAAAACCCCCTTTCTGGCACAAGCCTTCGGGCTGACTTAAGCTAGGTGCTGCGGGAGATTTTTGTGCAGCCCTATTTCCTTTCTCTTTTGTCCAACAACCTCACCAAAACCATTGCCGGCTTGGCAGCCATTGAAGTTGTCTATCTCGCCGTGCTGGTGGTTTGGATTGTCATGCAAAGGCGTTCTCCTGTGGCAACGCTGGCTTGGATATTTGGGTTGGCGCTGCTGCCTGTCGTGGGTTTTGGCATTTATTATCTCTTTGGCCCCCGGCGAATCAGCAAAACACGTATGCGACGTCTGCGTGCTCGCAATTGGATGGCGGAGGCCTTGGACATGCGCGCAGCAAATATGAGCAGCCATTATGCCAGCATTCCACCGCAATTGCTGCCGCTGGCGCGCTTGGGTACTCTGGTTTCAGAAATGCCTGTGGCTGCCTGCAGCCAAATGAAGCTGCTCATCGACGGCGCACAAACTTTTGAGGCTTTGCTCGCAGCCATCCGCGAAGCCAAGCACCACATTCACCTCGAATATTATATTTTCCACCCAGACGTCTTGGGACGCCAATTCATTGAAGCCCTCACGGAGCGCGCCAAAGCCGGCGTTAGGGTGCGCCTCTTGCTGGACGCTGTGGGCTCCTCCCGTATACGCCGCCGCCACATGCGTCCCCTGAAAAAAGCCGGAGGGAAAGTCGCCTTCTTCCACAAAGTACGCCTCTTGAGTTTCAAACCCCGCATCAACTTCCGTAGCCACCGCAAGCTGGTTGTTGTGGATGGGCATACGGGGTTTTTCGGAGGCATCAACATTACGCAGACGGAGGATGAGCGCATCTCTCCCAAAGCCTATAGAGACACGCACGTCCAACTGGTTGGCTCCGCCGTCCGTTGGTTGCAAACCGTCTTTCTGGAAGACTGGAATTATGCAACAGGAAGCACCGAAGTGGAGGCGGAGCATTTTCCACCGCATTCACAAGCACAACCTCATTTTGTGCAAATCGTCCCTTCGGGACCGGACTTGCGCTTCAAAGCCATTCGTGACGTCTATTTCTCGGCCATCTCAACAGCCAAAAACCGTATTTGGATTTCGACACCCTATTTTGTGCCCGACGAGGCCATGCTGACAGCCCTCACCAATGCGGCCTTGCGCGGCGTGGATGTTCGCATTCTCGTCCCCAAACGCAGCGACTCTTGGGTCGTCACACTGGCAAGCCGCTCCTATTATAACGAGTTGCTGTTGGCAGGCGTTCGTCTGTTCGAATATCTTCCCAGGCTCTTGCATGCCAAAACCTTGCTGGTCGACAACGTCCTGTCCATCATTGGAACGGCCAATATGGACGTGCGCAGTTTTGAGCTTAATTTTGAAATCAGCGCTGTCTTCTATGGCGAAAAAATGGCCCAGGCTTTGACGAAATGTTTCTTGGAGGACTTGGAGTCCTCCTCCGCATTGCCGAGGTTTCGGGGAAAACACCCGTTTGGACAACGCTTCCTTGAGTCCTTTATGCGTCTCTTGTCGCCGCTGCTTTGAGGTTGCTTCCGCCTGTCATGGCTTTTTCAAGAAAAGTTTGCGGTTCTGAATTTGTTCCACCTTCAAAAGCCATGCGCGAAAAGCAGGGTAGTCTTTGGGCTCAACCCGGCTTGCCTCCAACTTCCACTTGCACCTCACTTGGACTTTTCCTTCCAAAGACTCGACACTCATCGAAAACTCACCAAAAGGTGAATTCTCTTCCACCCTCCACCCCGCCTCTGCAAGACGCCACCCCGGCAAAAGTTTGTGCACAATCTCATAGTTGCCCACAAAAGCCTCCGGTAACTCCAAGGGCCAACGCCGTATAGAAAGCTGCCCTAGGCCGCTGCTGCGGTTTTGTTTGAAGCCCAAAGCATAAAAACGCAAACCCTCCGGCGTCACTTCCGCATAGCGTGGAAGGGTGGCCGAAAACTTCAGGCGAAAAGGCTCCTCCAGTTTTGAAGCTTCTCCTGTCTCTATGGCCGACAGCTGAATGCCAGGGTAGGCTTGCCCCCATTGCTTCAAAAATTCGGCTTCCTGCCTGGCCTTCGCAGCAAAAGCCTGACGGTAGCCTGGCGCCAACTGTCCTTGCGTGGACCATTCACCTTCAAGCTGTGCATCCCCATTGGCATTGAGGGAAACCGTCTGCTTGTTCTCTATCCAGTTGTCTTCCGCCTTCAATGTCGGTGTGGTGAGGAAGCGACTTTTTCCATTGGGCTCTATAACAAGGGCGTTGGCCCCTGCATCTACAGGAGGAGTTTCGGAAATGCCGTGAAACTCCGCTGTGCCATCCAAGAAGAGGTTGAACTCCGGCAGGTAGAGAATAGCATGGTTGAAGGCCGCTAAAGAGGCCGGCGTGGAAGCCAGACGCCCTAGAAAATTCATCCTCAGCAAAACAAATTTCGAAGCAATGCCCGCTTCCTTCAGCATGACATGCATGAGCGCCGCCTTGTCTTTGCAGTCCCCAAAACCCCGCGAGAGAATGCGAGAAACACGGTAGGGTTTAAACCCATAAATGCCAAACTCCAATGCGACATAACGTGTCTTGGAAACCACAAAACCATAAATGGCCGCAACCACCTTGCGCCGGTTGCTCGTGTCTACCCCCTTCAACAACTCAGCAACGGTTTTCTTCAACTCCTCATTCGACGCAAGCTGCTCCTCCACCAGGCCCCACCAATAGTCCCCTACGTCTTCCCATTTGGCATAGGTGGATAAATGCAAAGGCGTCGCTACCTCGGCCAACCCCGGCATGAAAGGCTCCGGCACCACCTTCTGTACCCCCTTGGCTTCAAAAAAAGTCAGCACCCTCTCCCCTCTCGTCTCTGTACGTTTGGAAACCCATGCGGGCAAACTGCCGGCATTGTCATAAAGCCGTCGCCCCACCGGTAAGTCCGCAATAAATTTCCACTGCACCACCCGGTGCTGCTCCGCAATAAACTCCACCGTCCCCCAATAGTCCGAAAGTAAATTGTCCTGGGCGGTGTCATCCAACCGCCACTGCAATTCAAGTATGTCCCCTTTGGCCAATTGAGAAAAATCCAAGAGACGAGCACGTACGTCATAGTACATGCCGGCCCAAGCTTCATTGACGGACGTCTCGGATTCCTGGACGCCAGCAACCGTTGTGCCATCCGGCTTCAATATGCGGGCACGCAAAATTTGAAGCGTCTGGCGCGAAGGCGCATAGACAATGGGAATCCTCCGGTATTGCTCCAACGCCCGCTCGGACTGTAGGCGTACCGCGTATTGCGCCCACTGGCTGGCATGCCCCGTCGCTTGTACGCGCTGGTATTTGACGTTGGCCAATACCACCGCCTCCTCCTTGTCCTCAACCGGCGTCACCTTGGCCAAAGCCGCAATGTCCACAGCATGGGGCATTTCAGACGGGCCTTGCTCCCCCGCAAGTTTCTGAATGGCCAACGAAAGCTCCGTCTTCTGCGGCGCAAGGGCTGCAGCCTCTTGAAGGGCCTTCATCCCCTTCACCTCTTCCCCCATGCTGAGCCAAACCTGAGCCTCCTCTGCGGGAATAACACTCTCTTCCGGCGCCAATTGCTTCGCCAAAGCCAGCAACTCCAATGCCCGCTTCGTCTGCCCGTTGGCTGCAAGCGCTCGCGCAAACCCTATGCGGACAAAATTTTTCAGCGGCTCTTGGCGCAATACCTCCTCAAGCTCCCTTATCTCCTCCTCCCAACGGCCTAATTGAGATAATTTCGCCGCTAAACGTAAACGCGTGTCTATGTCTGAAAAACGTAAACTTAAAGCCAAACGCTCATAACCCAGGGAAGCTTCCTTCCACCCCATCCCATCGGCATAGGCGGCGGCTTGCACCACCAAAGGCACATAGGAGGGAAATTCTTTTTGAGCGCGCATGCTCATGTTCGTCGCATGAAAATAACCTTGTAGCGGCTCTGTAGCTTGAATCTTTAAAAATTGCATAAGCCCCCACCGAGGAAAACGGCGCTCAAGTCCTTCCAAAATGTTCAGGGCTTTTTCGGGCCGCTGCATCTCCAATTCCCGCGCTGCCATTTGCAATTGAAGCCATGGGTTGTTGGGAGCAAGGCCTTGGGCACGTAAAAGAAATTTGTATCGCTCGTTGGCCTCCTCAGCAAGACGGGCCGCCATCATCTGCAATTCAAAATCCCCAGGCGCTGCGTTCGCCGCCCCCTTGGCCAACTCAAAAGGGAGGTGCTCACTCTTTGGAAAGGTTTGCAAACCATGCAGTACCACCGCCAAATCCTTTTGTAGGTGCACGTCGCCGGGTGTCTTTTTGAGCGCCTTCTGGAGTGACGATGAAAGGTTCTCAAGAGGCCGGGGGTGGAGTGTCCCCTTAGGGGGGGGCCCTAGCGTAGCCGCATCCTCCGTGGTTATGGGTTTTATATCACCCGCCACCCTCAAATAAAAACCCGTTGGGCCCTCCGTCTGGCACAACTTCAACAACACTTGGTGCTGTCCCTTGGGAAGCCTAAGCTCCACTCCCGCCTGGTCCAGCCTCGCAAGGTTGTCTTCCAATGAGGAGAGCACCTCCTGGCCATTGACAAACAGGGAAAATGCCCCTGAAGCCCCTACATAAAACCTCAGCTTCTGAGGTTTTTCTGTTTCCACTTGGCTGAATACAAAACTGGCCACATCCTTGTTGGAGGCAAGCAGAGAGGACAAGTCCACATAACCCCAGCGAGGCTGGGCCACCAGTTTGCGCCAGGCCACCTCGCGGAATTTGCCCGTGTAGGTTTTGTTCAAATCCACAAGCCCCTCAGGGCCCAGTTTTCTTTGACACCCCGTCTGGCCTTCGTTGTCAAAACCACTTATCAGCCAAAAGTCCTTCAAAAAACCCAGGGGCTCCAACCAAGCTTGTCCACGCTGCGTGCGCCCTCGCGCATGGTCCATCTGCGCACTCAGCATACGTGCCAGCGCACGGATGCGCTCGTCCGCACGGCTGTCTTTGGCCACATGTGCAAAGGCCCGGTAGGCATGTGTCACATCCTCCATCTCCCCCAACTCAGAAGCCAATAACAACAAGGGGGCTGCCCCCCGAGGCGTGTGAGATTTTGCCAACATCTCCTGCGTCCATTGCAACACACGCTCTTCAGAGGGGTTGCTTGACAAAAGCCCACACATAACGCTCATCAACAAAAAGGACATGCTTCAGACCATAGGCCACTCTCTTCAAGGCCCCAACTGCTTCGTTGTTGGACTTCAAAAAATGTTGGCCTAAAACCCCCAACGGCTTTTCTGGGGACACGCCGAGGGACAAGAGCCCTCCCCCCGCCCCCCTCCTTAAACGGACTTGGCACTCATGCCTTCCGGCCTTGGGGCTTCGAAAATTTAGGGGAAACTGCTGGCAAAAGTCAGCATACCGCCCCCTTGCAGAGGAACAAAGGAGAAGGCCGTGTCGCTTTGTTGGCGTTCCGGAGAAAGGAAAAACAACACAAGCGAAGTCGCAAGGCTTGCACCCGCAACGGACCAACCAACAATGAGGTAGAGCCTATCGTCCTTGACGCGCTGCATGCATTTGAGCGCTTCGGAAACCTCCTCTTTTCCTGAACCGCTTGCCCCGTCCTTGTCGAGAAGCTTGTTGAGCTTATTCTGGTTGTCAAAATAGAGTACCGTAAAGGTTGCGCCAACAACAACGCCCACTGCTGCTACACCCATGGTTGTATAGGACGCAATACGCATGCCGGACAAACCTTGGGGGGGAGGGGGAAGGGGGGCCTCCACACGCCCTCTTAACAATTCAGGTAGGTTAAGCTTATCCAGCAATTCTAAAAACCCCTCTGCAAAATTGGCATCCTCGCTCATGTCTTGCTTGGGGGTATGTACAAGGACGGGGACATTGCGTAACTCCCTTCCATCAACACCCAAAACCCGTGCGGACAGAATTATCCACGGCTCTGTGCGTACAATAGACACCAGAAGCACGCGCTTGGCTTGTAGCGTCCTGGCCAGGGCGACAATGCAACCATCATCTCTCCAACACGAAACCTCTCCCTTCTGTTGCACATAACGCTCTACCTCGACAGGGTTGGCGACAACTGCCTCCGAAAGTATCTTGTAGACTTGCCCTTGCAGACTCGACTTCAACGCATTCACCGTCGCCTCGGGCAACGCTGTTTCCATATGCAAGGGATAAACCGCTATTTCTGTGGCCCCTGCCACCGCCCAAGCAGAAACAACACTCCATAAAAACAACACTGCTGATATTTGTTTCATGCTTCCCTCAAAAACCCCTTAAAAAAACCCCTTATCCACCCCACTCCCCACCCTGGCCGCCAAGACGTCGACAGCGTTTCATTTCTCGACGTTTTCCTCAAATAAAATTTTTCATATACATATTCCATTGAATCCCTCAATGGCCCTAGCAGAAAAACCCTAACGGCCTAAGGCCTCCACCTAAAACACTGAAACTCTGAAGGCTCGCCTACAAGCCCGGCTTATATAAGCCCAAGCAGGGGAAATGGTTTTGGGAAACCCCTTTGGGCAAAAGCCAAGTGTCTTTTTGCCATACAAACAAGTCCCCCTCTAGCAGAAAAAAACGTTTTTTCAAAGGGGCGCGGGGGAGGAGAGGGAGAGCCAAGCTTCCGGGCTTGGTTTTTTGAGGAGTATTTGTGCAAAGGCCAGGGCCGCCTCAAGGTGGTTTTGGGCCGTGGCAGAAAGCCCCTCCCGTATTCCAAAGTCTTCGCCTTTCAGACAGAGTATGAAAGCGGGGCAGGGGGGGGTTTTAGAAACATGCTCAAAGACCGCCAAAACGGACTCAGGGGGCATGGCATGGGTGGTATGCCAGGGTTGCTTTAGGGGAGAAAGCGGGGAGAAGGCATAGGGTGCAGGGGTATTTTGTCCCGCATCCACATAGAGGGCCAGGGTTTTGCCCTCCAGGTGAAGGGCATGCTCAATTTGCAATTGAAAGTCTTCCACCCACTCAAAGCGCTCGGCAATTCCTGAAGAAACGGCCCAAGCCTCCAAGCGTTGAAGGAGACATGGGCCCAATGCGTCATCGCCTCGGCTGGCATTGCCCCAGGCTGTCAGCAGCACCTCAGGCATGCACGTCCGAGGTATGGAGTCCGCCGGTAGAGTCGCGGCGCAGGAGGCTTAGGCGTTTGCCTTCAGCGTCGAGGAGTTCCACTTCCAGGGGCATTTTGCCGAGGGCATGGGTGGCGCAGGAGAGGCAAGGATCATAGGCGCGGATGGCGCACTCAATGTGGTTGAGCAAGCCTTCGGAAATAATGCGTCGGTCCAAATGCTGCATGGCGACAGAGCGGATAGCGGTATTCATGGCCTGGTTGTTGTGGGTTGTCGACACAATCAAATTGCACATGGTGACTTGGTCATCCTCGTTGACTTTGTAGTGGTGGATGAGGATGCCGCGAGGGGCTTCAATGACGCCCACGCCCTCTTCTTGGCGCTGGCCTTTGACAACCAAGTCCTTGCCGAGCACGTCGGGGTCATCCAACAAGCTTTGAATGACTTCGAGGCCGTGGAGGACTTCAATGATTCTCGCCCAATGGTAGCTCAGCGTAGAGTGTATGGGTTGTCCATTGCCGACAGCGAGCATGGTTTGGCGGGCGGCTTCGGCGAGGGGGGAGGGGATGAAGTCACAGGTTTGGAGGCGGGCGAGGGGGCCGACTTTATACCAGCCTTTTTCGGGCCCTAAGGCTGCGATATAGGGGAACTTCATATAGCTCCAGGGCTTCACCTCTTCGCGCAGCACCTGGGTATAGGTTTCATAGTTGAGCCGGTTAAAAATAGGTTTACCCTTAGCGTCCTTAGCGCACAAATAACCGTGGTAGAGGTCCAAAGCCCCATCCTCGCGGACCATGCCCATCATATTGGAATCAAAGAGGCCAAAGCTGTTATAGAAGGACGGGTTTGCTTCATAGAGACGCTGCACCAACGCAATGCCGCCCTGGGCCCACTCTATGAGTTGCGGGAGGTTTTTCCTAAGCTCGTCGCATTCTGCTGCCGTCAAAGCTTTGTTGACGCCTCCGGGAATGGCGCCTGTGCCGTGAATGCGTTTGCCGGCCACATGGTGGATGACTTCCTGGCCATATTTGCGCAGGAGGATGCCTTGTTTGGCAATGTCGGGGTATTTCATCGCGACGCCGACAATGTTGCGTTGGGCCACTTCGCTGTCAAAGCCCAGCAACAAGTCCGGTGAAGCCAGGTGGTAGAAGTGCACGGCGTTGGACTGGACGACTTGCCCATAGTGCATGAGGCGGCGGAGTTTTTCTGCCGTCGGCGTCAGTTGTTTGGCGCCAATAATGACGTCCATGGCCTTGCAGGCGGCCAACTGGTGGCTAACGGGGCAAATGCCGCACAGGCGTTGCACGGTGACGGGGACTTCCCAATAGGGGCGGCCCTTAATAAACACCTCGAAGCCTCGAAACTCAACAATATGCAGGCGTACTTGGTGGATTTTGTTTTGCTCATCCAACAACAAGGTGACTTTGCCGTGTCCTTCGACACGAGAGACAGGCTCAATGGCGATACGGCGCAGGCCCTGAGTCGTCTTGGCGTTTTCAAGTTCAAACATGTTTTCTCCAAGCTAATCAAACCGCATTTGTGGGTAGTCCAAGCGTGGGGTACGGCCGGCAATCAGGTCTGTCAAAAATTTAAAAATGGCATCCCTGGAGGGTGGACAACCCGGAATAAAATAGTCCACACGCACCACTTCGTTGATGGGGCGGACTTTGTCGAGCAGCAAAGGCAACTCAACGTCATTGGGAATGGTGTTGCTGACGACACCCGGCATTTCGAAATAGACTTCACGCAGGACTTCGCGGATGTCCAGCCCGTTGCGCAAAGTGGGAAGCCCTCCGTTAATGGCACAGGCGCCCAGCGCAATCAGCGTGCGGCAGTTTTTTCGAAACTCGCGCAAGACGTGGACGTTTTCAGAGTTGCAGACGCCGCCTTCAATAATGCCGATGTCGCAGGTGCCGCAGTGTTTGACATCGGTGATAGGGGAGCGGTCAAACTCAACCAACTCAATCAAGTCGAGCAGATTTTCGTCCAAATCCAAAAGCGACATGTGGCAACCGAAACAACCCGACAGGGAAGCGGTGGCCACGCGCAGTTTTCGCTTGAGAGGTTCTTGTGGACTGAGCATGTTAGGCCTTCCTCGTTGTCAGAAACTCGGTTTGGGAGCTGATGGGCAAATTGTCATAAAGACGCTGGCCAATGGGGACGACAAAACCACGGCGTTTGGGCAAAATGGCGCCGACGGGGCAGACGCTGGCGGCTTTGTCACTCAACGCAAAGTCGCTGTCTCCCAGTTTTCCGGAGGGGGTGTTGACGACAATGTGTGAAGCCATGCCCCTGCCGGAAATGGCAAAAATGTTTTTCTTGTCCACCTCGCAACTGGCTTGGACACACAAGCCGCAGGCAATGCAGCGGTTCATATCCAAGAAAACTTCAGGGTGGGAAGCGTCTGTTTTCCGGTTCGGGAAGAAATGGTTGAAGTGGGGCGTCATCATCTCCAACTCATAGGCCAAAGCTTGGAGTTGGCAGTTGCCGCTCTTTTCGCAGCCGGGGCAAAAATGGTTGCCTTCGACAAACAGCATTTGCAGCATGAGTCTGCGTTTGTCGTTGAGCTCGGGCGTGTTGTTTTCAACTTCAATGCCCGGGCGCGCGAGGACGGTGCAGGCCGAAGTGTGTCGGCCGTTAATAATGACGGTGCACAGCTTGCAGCTGCCGTTGGGCCGAAGGCCTGGGTAGAAACAAAGGTGTGGAATGAAGACACCCGCTTTGAGTGCCGCCTGAAGCACGGTTTGAGTCGGCTCAAAGGGGATGGGCGTGCCATCAATAATAAAGGTGTTTTCTGAGTTCATAAGTCCGTTCCGAGATGAGCGTCCATGTCGTCTCGCTCCATAATTTCACGTGCAGGGGCCAAGGCAGCATCCAAGTCAAAGGCCGGCTCAAAGTCTTTTTGTTTCAGTCGCCTGTCATAAGAGGGGCGGAATTTCTGCAGGGTATCATCCACAGGACGCCCGGCACTTTGTCCGAGGCCACAGTGGCTGGCGGTTTTCAACAGCCGGTGCAGACGGGACAACTCATTCATTTCATAGCCGGTGCCTTTGCCGTTGGCGATTTTGTCCATGAGGTTGCACATGAGTGTGGTGCCCACGCGGCACGGTGTGCAAAAGCCGCAGCTTTCATGTTTGAAGAAGTGCATGAAGTTTCTGGCCACCTCAAACATGTCGCGGTTGTTGCCGAACACCATGAGCGCTCCCGAGGTGGAAACGTCTTCAAAGGCGAGTTTGCGGCCGAATTCATGCCGTGCGAGGCAAGTCCCCGCTGCGCCGCCGACTTGCACCGCCATGGCGTTGCGTGCGCCGCAATCCTCAAGGATTTTGGCAATGCGTACACCGAAGGGGTATTCATAAATGCCGGGGTTGTTGCAGTCCCCTGAAATGGACAGCAGTTTGGTCCCTGTAGAGAGTTTGGTGCCCAGGCCTTTGTACCAAGCGCCGCCATTTTGAGCAATCAGCGTCGCCTTGGCCAGGGTTTCAACATTGTTAACAACGGTGGGTTGGCCCAAATAACCATGGGTAACAGGGAAGGGGGGACGTATGCGAGGCCTGCCGGGTTTGCCTTCCAGCGACTCAATCAGCGCCGTCTCCTCCCCGCAGACATAGGCCCCGGCCCCTAGGTGTATCTCAATATCAAAGTCGAAACCCTTCTGGCCCAAAATGTCCTTGCCCAGGAGCTTGGCTTTGCGCCTGGCCTCCAGCGTGGCTTGGAGTTTCTCCAGCATATAGCGGTATTCGGCACGCAAATAGACCAGGCCCTTGGAAGCGCCGATGACATAGCCCGCAATCGTCATGCCTTCAAAAACACGCTCCGAGAAGGAGGCCAACAACACACGGTCCTTGAAAGTCCCCGGCTCGCCTTCGTCGGCATTGCAAATGACATAGCGCGTCTGGCCGGGCGCATTCCTGCAAGCCTCCCACTTGACGCCCGTGGTAAACCCCGCACCCCCGCGGCCACGGAAATTGGAAAGCTTCATTTCCGCCAACATGCCCTGAGGGCCCAACTCTAGGGCGCGTTTGAGCGCCTGGCCGTTGGCCATTCCCGTGGAAAGCAACACGTCCCTGCGGTGAATGTTGTCCTCCACACGGAAAAATTCCGCAGGCCATTCCACCAGCGGCGTCTGGCTTTTTATCAGCTCGCACATTTGGTCCACACGCTGCGAAGAAAGCTTCGTGACGGGGTAGTTGTTCACCAAAAGCGCAGGCCCCTGGTCGCACATTCCCGTGCAGGAGGTGGTGTCGATGCTGACAAGCCCATCCCCTGAAGTTTGCCCTAAGGTGAGGCCTAACCTGGATAACATACGCGAAAGCAAAGCCGTGTTGCCTTGCATGCGGTCCGTCACATTGTCCGAGAAGAGGACGCGGTATTTCCCGTGCGGGCTGTCATAGAAGAAAGCATAGAAGTCAATGACGGCTTGGACTTGTGCAGGAGCCAAAGCGAGGGCCTTGGCGAGGTAGTCCACTGCCCACTTGGGAATGAAGTCCAAACGCTCCTGGGTTTCTCGAAGAATCTGCATGAGGTGGCATGGATTGCGGGAATAGCGCTCCAGAATGGGCTCCAACACCCCCCCGGCAGAAGAATTAACAAGGCTCAAAATACACTCCTTCTCCTAAAGCAACAGCTTATGAAAGGCGACAGCCTCAGCAAAAATATCCAGTGCGGTAGAATAACAGACGTGGAAATTTGTCAAGCGTTTAAAGACGATGGCGCAGCATTTTCCCAAGTTATCTCTACAGGGGCTTAAAACAGCTTGGTTGATGTGGGCATACTCAAGGCCTTTTCAGGGCTTAGGGGGGCCAGGCTTAGGCCATGTATGTACCTGTGTAGTTTAGAGAAAAACAGCCGGCGTTTGGCCTATGGGTTGTTGCCCTAAGCCAAATACCAGTGGGGGGCCTCTGAAACCACCTTCCCCTCCTTCTCTAACTTTAAAAGTAAAGCACGTAAACTGCCCTGGGCCCATGGCCGCATCTGCGGGTCCAAAGGCGCATAAACCCCTTCGCACAGGGCTTCCTCGTCACTTTCCCCCTGCTCCAGCAGGGCCAGCAACTGGCGCTCGCGCACGGCACGGTGGCGGAGGTAGCTTTGCAGTTTGCCCGTCCCGTCGGGGAGGGTGGGGCCGTGGGCGGGGTGGAGGACGTGGGGGTCCAGCGCCAAAAGACGCTCCAGCTGCGCCACATAGTCGGCCATGTCCCCGTCTATGGGGGAAATGGCGATGGTGCCCTGGCCCGCCACCATGTCGCCGGCCAGCAAAATGCTTCTTCGCGCCTCCCACAGGCAAAGGTGCCCCGGCGCGTGCCCCGGCGTATGCAATACCTCCAAGCGCATGGGCAGGGGGCCGCCCAGGTGGAGCACCTCGCCGTCTTCCAGAAGACGCTCCACGGGGAAGGGCAACTGCTTGGCCGTCAAGGCATGGCAGGCAATGGGCAAACGGCACTGCTCGCGCAGCCACGGCGCACCCTCCACATGGTCGGCATGCGCGTGCGTCAACAAAATGCCGCGGGGGGTTTTGCCCATGGCTTTGAGCTCCGTCAACACACGCAGGCAATATTCCCTCCCCGCCTCCTCGCTAAACCCTGGGTCCACCACCCACAAGTCCCCCGTCCCCAAAATATAGGTATTGGTATATTGGAAGGGGGGGAGGGTGTGGCTTTGGAGGGGCAACAAAAAAACACCGCGCTGAAATTCCAAATGTTGGCCTATGTGCTCTCGGCAGAAGGGCGGGTTTCTCAACTCATAAACCAACTGCGCCTCCGTGCGAAACCCCGCAAGGCAACGGAGTATGTGCAAAGCGGGCGGGTGCAGCAAAGCCACCCCCTCCTCCCATAGGCGCAGGGCCTCGCCGGGCGACACCCAGTGGCCCTCCTCGGCTTCTTCGGCGCGTACCTGGGGGCTTGCGCCCTCCGGACACAGCGCCAAAAAAAATTGGGAATAGAAGCGCCGGGGGAAAAAGGGCGGCGTCACCCATACGCCCGCGGGCGTCAGCGAAGAAGCGTCCAAATGCAAACCCAGCCGCTGCACTTCCTCGGCAAAGCCCACCTGCCGCTTCATGAGGGCTTCGCGAAAAGCCTCCAGGGTGGGCTTGTCCACGGCCTCCACATTTTTCGCCAACAACACCCCCGTTTCCTCAAACAACTCACGCAAGGCCGCCACACAAAAACGGTGCAGCCCCTGGGCGCAGCCTTCTGCAGGGGCGGAGGCGTCTTCGGCATCCACTTTCCCACCGGGGAAAGCATAAAACCCCCCTGCCATACGCAGGTTTTGGGCCCTGCGTAACCAGAAGGTATTCAGGGTGCCCCCCTCCCTCTTCAGCAATATAACGGAAGCTGCTTCTACCAAAGTCGGCTCTGCCATGGCCTTCTCCTTTATCGCCTGGACGGGTTTTATGTTGAAGTAAGTGCATTCAGACATCTCGACGGGGGTGCGTGTTGTTGCAGAAAAAATACGCGCCCCCAGCTCGACAGCCTTCAAAATTACCCCCCCTCGCCCCCAGCTTCCTGGCCTCCTCATTTCTACCCATGTGTCACAACGGCTTATGTCAAAGTGGAAGCGGTCTAGGGCTTGGCGTTGTGCGCGTGGGAGTGAATGAGTTGCTTCGCCAGGGCATGCTGCTCGGGGTGTACATAAATGCGGCTTAAGTGTACGGCCTTCCAGTGGGCATAGAGGGGCAAATATTCCGAGACGGAAATGCATTGGCCGCTCTCGGCGTCCACCACATATAAGTCCAGGGGGCTGTTGTGCGCTTCATGCCGGGAAAGTTGCACCTTGGACTGCACGGGAAAATGCTCCACCCCAGCCTCCTCCAAAAGCCCGCACAAAGCCTCCAAAGTCCAATGCCTGTCCCTCTCGGTGAAGTCCGCCGCCAAGCGGAAAACTTGCCGGGAGACAATGCGCTTGGCCCAGGGGTTTTGGGAATTTCTCAGGGTTGAAAGCAGGCTGATGTCGTCAAAATGTACAAAAGCCTCGGCGTCCAGCGGCACCTCAAATTCGCCGCCTGCGGACTGGCAATAGCGCAACAACATCTGCTCATAGGCCGTGGAGGTGCGGTGGTAATAGACGGAGAGAAACATGTGCCAGCGGCTTTGCAAAAAGTCCTCGAAGGCAAAACCGGCCCTGGGCCCTATGGCCAGGCAGGCGCGGTTGTCCACAAAGGCCACCTCCATGTTGTGCAACAGCCAGTCCAAGTCAAAACGGCCATAGTTGACGCCTGTGAAAAACGAGTCCCGGGACAAATAGTCCATGCGGTCCGCGTCCAACTCGCCGGCTACCAGCGCGCGCAGCAGGGGCGCATAGTCCACCCCCTCAAACACAAATACATTGCCGTGCGGCGGCGTCGCAAAACCCAAAAGGCCCGCCACGTCCTCGGGCCTCAACTCGAAGCGCTGCAATATGCCGGACAACACAGGGGTGAGGGAGGAGTCCAGGAGGAGTTTGAGGGAGAAGTCCTCGTGCTTGGCGCGGCCAACCCTCCCCTCCCCGCCCTCCCCACCCTCGCCTCCCAGCCATGGGGGGAGGTTGAGGTGGCTACGGGGGGGAGCGGCTTTCTCCAGGCTGTGGGAGAAGGGCAAATGCCCAATGTCGTGCAGGAGGGCCGTAATGCGCAGGGCGGTTTCCATACGCGTCAGGAGGGGGGGGGGAAGGGGGAGGTTTTTGCGCAGGCAAAACCAGAGGCGGGAAACCAAATACATGGCGCCCAGGCTGTGCGAGTGGCGCGTATGCGTGGCCCCGGGGAAGGCCAACTCCCCAAAACCCAACTGCCGTATGTGCCGCAGGCGTTGAAACAGCGGATGGTCTACCAGAGGCGCCTCATGGGCCTCCACCTCAAGGGTTCCATAAATAGGGTCGCGTATTCTCACGGGTGGAATGGTTTAGCGCTTTTTCTCGTTTAGGCAAAACCAATAGCTATAGGTGTATTCCTCGGCCAAATGGGTTAGGGGGGGAATATGCTTCTCCGACACCGAACCCCCCTCCTGGCCTTTGGGCTGCTTTGGGGTGCTGTTGTTTTTGCCCAAACACCCCCCCCAAAAAATACTTTTGCGCGCTATTTGGCCGAATGCGAAAAGCCCGCCGTCGAGTTTTTCGGCGTTTTCCTCGCGGAGCAAAAGGTAGGCTATATGTCCTCCACCTGCGGCTTTGTCGACAAGGGCAAGACGCAACTGCGTATGCAAAGCCACATGTTGATGCGGGTAAGGGTAGGGGGCAAAGAGGTGTCCAGGGAGGTAACCCAGGAGGAGGTTTATGAGGCCAAGCCCCAGGGGAAACTCTTGCACATGACGGTTTTGCTGAAGGGGGACGGCGGGGAGCAAACGCTGCGCGGCAAGAGGACAAACCAAGGGTTTGAGGTGGTGCGGGAGCGTCCGGGCATGCCCAAGGACACCCTCCGCCCCGGCGAAGTGTTGCAAACCCTGGAGGACGCCAACCTGCCCTTCCTCAGTTTCCTCCAAAAGGCCCCCCTCCAGGGAAACCAGTGGGACTGGACGGAGTTTAGGGGCCAGGGCATAGAGACCCGCATGGGCAAAACCCAAACGCGCCGGGTGGGGGGCATCCCTGCCCATATGCAGGAGATAGTCCTCCACCTTAGCAAGGACAAACTGAATATTTCCTATTGGTTTGACGAGGCCGGCCAACTGCATGAAGTGGAGTTGGCTTTGGGTTTGCGCGCTGTTGCCCAGCCTGAAGAAACGGCCAAAACTTTGGACAAAGTTGACTTGTTTGGCCTTGTGCGCGTGGTGCTGCCCAAGGCTTTGTCCACAAAGGCCCTACAGGCCCCCAGTGTTTTGAATTATACGTTGAAGGACTTTCCTCAGGGCTTGGCGGTTTCCTTGGGGCGTCAAACTTTTGGCCCCCTCAAAGACGGCTTGCAAAACCTCCGTGTGGAGGCCCTCCTGCCCCCTCGCCCCCAGGCTAATTTTCCCCTGAAGGACCCGGAAGCCGGCAAAAACCTGGAGGCTACCCCTCAAATTGAAAGTGGGCTGCCCGCTGTCCTCGCCCTGGCCAAAAAAGTGGTGGGCAAAGAGAAAAATGCCTGGGCCGCCGCCCAAAAAATCAACCGCTGGGTTTTTCAGAATATGAAAAAAAGCTATGGCGCTTCGGCGGACACCACGCAGCTGATACTCCAGCAAATGAAAGGCGACTGTACGGAGCATTCGCTGCTGGCCGTCAGTCTCCTGCGCAGCCTTGGCATTCCAGCCCGGCGTGTCAACGGCCTCGTCTATGCGCCGCAGGTGGATGACCCTGTCCCGGCACTCTATTGGCACCAATGGGTAGAAGTTTATGTAGGTTTATGGGTAGAGATGGACCCTACCTTCAACGAGGCCGTGGCCTCCAGCGGCCACATTGCCCTGGGGAGGGAGCTGGAAACCCAAATGGTACAGGGTTTTGGGCAAATACATATTGTAGAGGTACACCCAGAGAAGAAGGAGAGGTAGGGGGGAGGGGGTTGAGTTGGGCCTGCGGCCCGGCTGTTTCTAAAAACAATTCTTTCGCCCTCCCGGGGGGGGGTTAAAAGCACTTTTTTTCGGGGGGTAGTTTTAGTGAAAAATATTTCTTTTTACCCCTCCGGGGAGGGGGGGGTATTGCTAGGCCTGCGGCCCGGGCATTTCCGCTGCGCGGACGCTGTAGGTTTCGCCTACCGGCGAGTCACTTTTTTGTGTGACAAAAAAGTAACCAAAAAAACACCCTCCGGGGCTCTGCGAGGCCCCCTATCGGGGTTGGGGCATTGCAGTTAGCCCCCCCTTCAC
>WQYA01000030.1 GCA_009781495.1 Cystobacterineae bacterium | reverse complement strand
GTCAGCCTCAACTTAAGCTTCGTCAGCCTCAACTTAAGCCTCGTCAGCCTCAACCAGAGCCTCGTCAGCCTCAACTTAAGCCTCGTCAGCCTCAACTTAAGCCTCGTCAGCCTCAACTTAAGCCTCGTCAGCCTCAACTTGAGCCTCGTCAGCCTCAACTTAAGCCTCGTCAGCCTCAACCAGAGCCTCGTCAGCCTCAACTTGAGTCTCGTCAGCCTCAACTTGAGCCTTGTTGAGGCTGACAAGGGTCAGGTTGGGCATGAAAAAAGCCTTGTCAAAATGGACAAGGCTCTTTTTGAGAATAACCGGAGCTTTGTTGAGCTCATTCTTGGGGTTTCAGCTCGTCTCTGTGGGCAGGTTTGCGTCTTTCTTTGCCGCTTTGCTGACGGCATTGTTCACTTCAAACCCCCACTCCCCTAAATTTCTCGGACTTTCTGAATGTATGCCTAACAAAATATCCCTTGCAGCACGCATAAACTTCATCAACTCATCCATCAGCTGCCGCTTCTCTTCCATCAGCTGCTCCACCTCCCGCCGCAAAGCCTCTGCACGCTGTTGCACATGAACACAACGCTCTTGCTTGGCTTCTATGGCCTCCCACTTCTCAAGCAATATGGATAAGGGCGAATTGCCGCCCTCTGTCCTGTGTTTCTCAATCACCCTCTTCACCAATGCCAAAAAGGCATAGACATTTTTTGGGAAAACCACCCTTACCTTTTGTGTCGCCATCATCCACTCTCCCTTGAAAATAGGTTCAACCACATGCCTTCAATGCATGTCTTCATTGAAAGCACCCGTTGACCATATGCATTTCAGGTCACAAAGGCAAACCAAAGCAAGTGCGCTGAAAACAAAAGGTTTCACCAATACTCACAGCAAACTTTTGGAGCTCTCAACAAGGCCTTTTTCGCTTTGTACAAGCTTTGACTTATGATTTGTGTTTGTAAAACAGTTCAATTTCCACCGCCGCACTCAGGTCCACGGGAACATCCGTCTGTCCATTGTAATTCGTTCCCCAACAACGCAGCGTGCTGTCCGACTGAACGGCGCAGACGTGCTCCTCACCCGCCGCAATGGCTACTGTGGGTCCCAAATCATCTTTTCCATCTGTGGATTTTGGGGACGCCACACAAAGAATCGCCTTGGGGCTTAGGCGTTTTCTGTTCTGCTGGGGCGAAGTGGGCGATAATGGGGAATACCACCACCCTATAGGTATGCCTAAAAACCCTGCTCCTCCCCCTGCCTATGCCCCTTTTGTCCCTGCTTCCCTTTCTCCCAGGGAGTTGAGTGTACGCGCGCTGCTTTTGGGCGCTGCCCTGGGCATTCTCTTCGCCGCCTCGTCGGTATATTTGGCCATTAAGGTGGGGATGACGGTTTCGGCTTCCATTCCCATCGCCGTCTTGTCCATCGCCGTCTTCCGTACCTTCGGAAAATCCAACATCCTCGAAAACACCATCGTCCAAACCGCGGGCTCCGCCGGCGAATCCCTGGCTTTCGGCATCGCCGCAGCCCTGCCCGCCCTCCTCTTCATGGGCTATGAAATGGATTTGCTGCACGCTTTGCTGGTGGCCACTTTGGGCGGCTTGCTGGGTGTGCTGATGATGATTCCCCTGCGCCACGGCCTCATCGTCCAGGAGCATGGGAAACTCGCCTACCCGGAGGGGACGGCTTGTGCGGAGGTGCTGATTGCCGGAGAGGAGGGGGGGCAGGGCGCCAAAACGGTGGTAAAGGGGGCTTTGGTGGGGGCCTGCTATAAATTCCTCTATGCGGGCTTGCACCTGTGGCACGAAGTCGTCGAAGTGCCTTTGTACCGCCACGTTGTGGAGCCCCTCTCCAATAAACTCACCGCCATAAAGGGTTATGCCGGGGGTTCTATCGCTATAGAAGTTAGCCCGGAGCTTTTAGGCGTAGGCTATATCATCGGCCCCAAAGTCGCCGGCATCTCCTTCGCCGGCGGCGTCTTGTCCTATTTGGTGCTCATTCCCGCCATCCAATTTTTCGCCCAGGGCCTCACCCCTGCGGCCTTCGGACAGCTCAGTACAGGCCTGGACATGCCCATTGCCCAAATGTCTCCGGCGCAGGTGCGCAACGCTTTTGTCCTCTACATCGGCGCGGGCGCCGTGGCCATGGGGGGACTGGTGAGTTTGTTTCGCTCCGTGCCCACTTTGTTGGGGGCTTTTCGTCGCGGCATGCACAGTTTGTCTTTGTCGCGCAAGCCCACTTCTCATGTCCCCTTGAGGACGGAGAGGGACTTGCCCATGGTTGGGGTGGTGGTGGGTTCCCTCCTCCTCCTTCTCGCCATTGTCCTCTCCCCTCCCCTGCACATGAATATCCTCTCGGCCCTCATGGTGCTCGTCTTCAGCTTTTTCTTCGTCACCGTCAGCGCGCGGATTACGGGTGAAATCGGCTCCTCCTCCAACCCCATTTCAGGCATGGTGGTGGCCACCTTGTTGGCCATTTGCTTCCTCTTCGTTTTGCTGGGGTGGACTTCCAGCGAAGACCGCTTCATGGCCTTGACGGCAGCCGCCATTGTCGGCATCGCCGCATCCAACGGCGGGACAACGGCGCAGGACTTGAAGACGGCCTTTCTCGTCGGCGGTACCCCACGTCGTCAACAACTGGCCCTCTTGGTGGGCGTCGTCAGCAGCGCTTTGTTTATTGGGCTTGTGCTGATTACCCTCAACGCGGGGGGGACGGCACGTATTCCGGAGCAGCACCCGGGCAAACGTCTCAGCGAAATGAGTGCGCAAAAAGTCGTGCTGCATGAAACCCCCTTCTCCCTTCACCCCCACAACCAAAGCCTGCGCGCCCCTCTGGAAAAAGCCTTGTGGAATGAGTTGGGCTTGTCTTTGGGCGAGCACAGTTTGCGCGGCTTCAAAACCACCCCTGTTGAAACCCTGGCTTCCTTCAAACTCAGTTTGGACAACACGCCCTATGTGCTGGGGGAGCTTGGCCGGCTTGGAGAAACGCAGCAGCGCCCCCTCTCTGTGGGTTATGCGCGCAAAGTCCCCGGCTTGCCGGACGGGAAATATTTGGCCGCGGAAACGGGCGAAATTGAATATGTGGTGGACCCCGGCATTGGCGGGCGTATTCATGAATACCTCGGGCAGAAGTTGGTGCGCTATGACGCGCCCAAAGCCCGCCTCTTCTCCCTTATTATTGACGGCATCCTCACCCAACAACTTCCGTGGACTTTGGTGCTCATCGGCATTTTTATTGCCCTCATGCTGGAGTTTTGCGGCGTGCCGAGTTTGCCTTTTGCCGTCGGCGTCTATTTGCCCATCTCCACCACTGCCCCTATTTTTGTCGGCGGCCTCGTGCGCTGGGCTTCCGACAAATGGCGTCGCGACAAAAACAATGCCGACGCCTCGCCCGGCACTTTTCTGGCTTCGGGTTATATTGCCGGCGGCGCCATGGCGGGGGTGGTGGTGGCGCTGCTCAACATTCCCCAGGACGGCGCTTGGCTCAAACACTTCAACCTCCCGGTGCAGTGGGGAGGCATTTTGCAAACGCTGAGTCACCCCAGCGGCGTCACCTCTTTGCCCTCGGCCCTCTGGGCATTGTTGGCCTTCGTTTTGCTGACGGCCCTGCTTGCCAAGACGGCTTTGCGTAAAAATTAAAATACGAGGGGGGCCTAATGAGGTTCGTTCCGCTCCTTCATCTTCTGGAGAAACTTCTGCGCCTCCTTGTGTCCCCCCTCGGCGGCCTTTGAAATCCACTTTAAGGCTTCCGCTTCGTCCCGCGCAGGACCATAAATTCCACTTCTCGTTCCGAGACCATAGAAATATCTCTCCCCAAGCCTGAACTGTGCTTCCACGTCCCCCTTCTCAGCCAGCTCTTTGAAACGCTTCACCGCTTCTATGTCTTGGACAATCCACTGCGCCTCCTCGTGCCCCCCTTGGGCTGCCTTCCTCATCCACTCCGCACCTTCCGCCTCGTCCTTCTGCACGCCGTACCAGCGGCCTTCATAACAGAGTATTCCGAGCCAGTATTGCGCCTCGGCACTTCCCCCCTCGGCGGCCTTCCTCAACCACTTCAGCCCCTCCACTTCATCTTTTTTCAGTCCGTGGTAGCCACCCAAATACCACTCCCCAAGGGCGTATTGCGCTGGGACATGGCCCCCTGCCGCCGCTCCTTTTATCCACTTCACCCCCTCCACTTCGTTCCTCGCAATGCCCTTGCCCCACAAACAATTCTCTCCAAGCTCAAATTGTGCTGCCGCATCCCCCTTCTGGGCCGCCTCCTTCAGCTGCATCACCTTTTCTATGTCATCGAGAAATTCCTGCGCCCTCTTGTGCCCACCTTCCAGCGCCTTCTTCAACCATTTCACCCCCTCCGCTTCGTCCTTCTCCACGCGGATGCCACGGAAATACCATTGGCCAAGCATGTATTGCGCTTCCACATGCCCCCCCTCGGCCGCCAGCCTCATCCATTGGGCTGCCTCCGCCAAATCCGCCTCTGCCTCAAAGTCGTGAAAATACCAAAACCCAAGCTCATATTGCGCCTTCAGGTGCCCCTTCCGGGCTGCCTCCTTCAACCACTTTAACCCCTCTGCTCTGTCTATCTTCAACCCAAGATTGTAGCGACTGTCATAGAGGTACCAGTACCCAAGCCCAAATTGTGCTTCCACATCCCCTTTGGGGGCTGCCTCTTTGAGTTGCTTCGCCGTTTCCAGGTGTCCAAGAAATTCCCGCGCCTCAGCGTGCCTCTGTTGGGCTGCCTTCTGCCGCCACTTCAAAGCCTCCGCTTCGTCTCGCGCAAGGCCTTCTTCGTCGTTCCACCTTTGTTTGTCATAATACAATCGTCCAAGCTCGTTTTGCGCCTGGGCGTCCCCGGCTTGCGCCGCCTTCTTTATCCACTCTTTCAACCCAGCCCCATCCCAGTTCCAGTACATGCCATAATTCCCGAGGTACCATTTCCACAACACCTGTTGCGCCTCCACGTGCCCCTGCTGGGCTGCCTTCACCATCCACTTGGACGCCTTCGCCAATATGCTCCAGTTGCGCCCATGGCCATCATAATAACTGAGCCCCAGCGCGTATTGCGCTTTCGCATCTCCCTTTTGGGCTGCCTTTCTGAGCTGGAGCTTCTTTTCCCACTCCGGAAGCTCTTTTTGCGCCTTCGCATGCCCCCCCTTCGCCGCCTTCTTCAACCACTTCAACCCCTCCGCATTCTCCTTCGCCTCGTCGTCACTCAAATACCACTGACCAAGCGTATGTTGCGCTTCTATGTGCCCTCCCTGGGCTGCCTTTTTCATCCATTTGGCCGCCTCAACCCCATCGCTCTTCCCCCCCCTGCCTTCGGAATAGGCCAGCCCAAGCTTGTATTGCGCCTGGGCGTCTCCTTTGAGGGCTGCCTCTTTGAGTGGTTTCGCCGCTTCTATGGCTCCAAGAATTCTCTGTGCAGACGTGTTCCCCTGCTCCACTGCTAAACCCAACCACTTCAACGCCTCCACTTCGTCCTCCTCCACCCCATCGCCATTCAAATGCCACCGTCCAAGCCACAATTGTGCCTCGGCATGCCCTTGTTCCGCCGCTTTCCTCATCCACTTTTCAGCTTGGGCAGCATCCATCTCCACCGCGCTGCCGCAGGTATAGGCCGACGACCAATACATCCGGCCACAGGCATACCAAAAACCGAGCTTGTATTGCGCCCCCATATGCCCCCCCTCCGCCGCCGCCTTCATCCACCTTGCCGCCTCCGCTTTGTCCCCCTTCCACCCGTTGTGGGTATGGGAATGCCACAGCGCAAGCTCATATTGCGCCTGCACATGCCCTCCCTGGGCCGCTTTCAAAATCCACTTCAAGCTTGCTGCCGGGTCCTTGGTAATGTCCATCTCAAAGACATGGAAAACCCCCGCGTCTCGGTTAGAATACCTGTCCCCAAGCGCATATTGCGCCTCCACATGCCCCCCCTGGGCTGCCTTTAGAGTCCACTTCAATGCTTCGGCTTTGTTCTCCTCCACCCCCTCGCCTTTGGCATATCTCTCCCCAAGCATGAATTGCGCTTGGGCGTCTCCTCTTTCCGCTGCCTGCCGGCATTGTTTCAACGCCTCAGCGGCATCCTCATCCACCGGAGAAAGCTCCACTGTCGACAAAGGAGACTTCACGCAGGCTAACAAAGAAAATATTGCCGGCAATAATACCCTAAAACGCAAAATACTCCGCCTTCCCATGGATAACCTCCTGCTTCGTTCACCGCGTTTAAACGTCCTATGAAAGCTTGGCAGCTTGTTGGGTGGGCGGTTTTTTGCACCACCCCATTTCGTCATTGAAGGCCTTCAGCTGGGCTCATGGGTCAGAGTTTTTGCGCCACTAGCGGCAGAAGGGTGGGGGTTTGTCGCAATCAAGGGCTAGTTGTCCAGGAGGAAGAGGGATGTATCTCCCGAATGAATCTACGCACGATACTGCGTGATCGTTGCCTCCAGATAAACAATTCCTCACGCAAGGACATACGTCGCAACAATACCAACCGCTCCACAACTCGTCCAATTCTGGAATGCTTGTTTTGCCATCACAATAGAAAAATTTCGCGATACGGCTGGTTGCTGGGTTGCAGAAAACGGGTGCATTGTTCGGTGTGCCGTGGTCTTGGATGTCACACAGCAAGATCGGC
This sequence comes from Cystobacterineae bacterium, assembly GCA_009781495.1. Lineage (GTDB taxonomy): Bacteria > Myxococcota > Myxococcia > Myxococcales > Myxococcaceae > WRKR01. The sequence continues at coordinate 18,617 of WQYA01000030.1, read as the reverse complement.
GTTGTAGGCAACCCGAAAGGAGCATTGTATTTAACCCCGCACTTCATCTTTTCTTCGCGGGTGCTTGCACAACGCACGCAATCCTCGTTGGCGCCAAAACCCGTCACGCAACCAGAGCAATAGCGTGAGCAGCTGTAGGTTTTGTCTTCTCCTTTTCCGTGGTTCCAACTGTAGTTGTCGAAACCAAGCGTGTGAAGGAGTTCATGCAGCAAGGTTTGTTGGAGAATGCCTGCATGGATATCCGCTGGATAGGTGACACGTTCTAGTGTGTTGTCCAGATAGCCTCTGTTAATTTTGATGACACATGGAAAAAATGATGTGCATCCAAACAATATATATTTCGCATAGGCATTGGCATCCGGGGGAAACCAGTCACCCTCAAATCCGCAATAGACGTTCACTTCGTGGGTGCCTGAGCCGAGAGCGTCGTTGATTTTTTTTGCCATCTCGGGATTGGTTGCTTCAAGGCATTTCAAGCTTTTTGTGAAAATGTTATCAAACGCTGTCGTAATCTTTTGAATTTCTGCTTGCGTGCAGCGACCATTGCCGGACGTGATGCTGTTGATTTGAACCACAGCGGAAGGACCATAGTCAACTGCGGCTTGCTTGACGTCTGCACCCTCCCATGCTTGAGCTGGATTTTCGAAAAAGAGAGCTTCCTTCCCTTCAGAGCTCATGGGGTCGTCGTTTGCTTTTTTTTTTGCGTCGTCTGGCAATTGCTCAATTTGTGTGGGCATCAACTCATCTCGAAACTTTTTCCAGCTGCCATCGGGGGCTCTCTCTTCTTCAACAACTCGGAAAAAATCGGGGTTATCAGCCGCCGTCAACGTTACGCGCTTGTCAAAGACGCCATCTCTGTCGGTGTCAAAAAGCAGAACTCGTTTTTCAGAATCAAGTTCCTCTTGTTTGTCAATAATGCCGTCGCCATATTCAGAAAAGGTGCTCTTTTCAGAGCCATCTGGCCGTTTTTCGGACGTGCCATAATAGGGATGGTCTGGCGGGCCATTGCTCTCTGAATGGAACACGCCGTTTATATCCGTCCATTGTTTATAAGCAGAACCATTCCCATAAAAGTCTACGGTTTCTCCGGCACGCGCTCTCTCAAGCTTTTCTGCATATTCTTTGGGAAGCGTGTATATAAGTTTCATCCCTTGAGGGGAGTCATCCGTGGGAGGGGTTGTTTCGCCTCCGGGCCTTTCTTTTTCACAACCTCCACACCCCCCCAGCAACATTCCTAACAACACACTCAACAACACCACACCGCTTCTCCTCACCGCCCTTCTCCTTTCTCGCCACCAAGTTCAACCTTCACTCCTCTGCCGCCTCTTCTCCTCGCCTTTCTTTTTTTTCGTCGCCGAATTCATTCACGCGACTTCATCCACAACGCTGCTGCTTCACCATCGCTTCTCTTCTTGAGGCTATGGAATTTCTTCTCCAGCTTTGCTTTTGCCTCCCATTCTAGGGCGCTTTCTCAAATGGATAAACCCATGCAAACCCCCATGAGAGCTGTTCACTAAACTCAACGCACTCAAAGTGTTGGTTACCCGAAAAACCTCGCACGACATGTGTCTTTTTTAGGGGGGGTTATAGGCCCTAGGGTAGCGGGGAGGTTTCGCTCGCCTCCCAGGCTTCGGCCTCTGTGCGCAAGTCTTCAGGCAGGGGGGCTTCAAACAATAGGGCGCGCTTTGTACGCGGGTGCTCAAACGCTATTTTCCATGCATGCAGGGCTTGGCGTTGGAGGTGCAGGGACTTGTTCTTTTGACTGCCGCCATAGAGTTTGTCCCCCAGCAGAGGGAAACCCGCCTCGGACATGTGTACGCGAATTTGGTGCGTACGGCCTGTCTCTAGGCCTAACTCTAACTGACAAAGCTTGCTGTATTGACGTAATACACGGAAATGGGTAACGGCCTGCCTGCCCCTCTTTAGCCTAGCCGTAAACTTAAGCCTGTTATGCGGGCTACGCCCATAGAGTGTATGAAAACTCCCCTCGCGAGGAGGACAACCCCAGGCCAAGGCCCAATAGGTTTTTTTAACCACACGGTTTGCAAACGCCCTCTGCAAGGAAGCCAGGGTGGACTCATTCTTCGCCACCAGGAGGACTCCCGAAGTCTCCTTGTCCAAACGGTGGACAATCCCCAAACGAAATGCCTCACTCAAATGCGGCGCGTCCTGCACGTGCTGCAACAAAGCGTTGGCCAAAGTCCCCCGAGGGTTTCCCGCCCCCGGGTGCACCACCATCCCCGCCGCTTTGTTCACTACCAACAAATCCTCATCCTCAAACAAAAGCTCAAAAGGCAGCGCCTCCGGCAACAAACCCATAGGCGGCGGCGGGGGTATGTGCAATTGAATACGCTGCCCCGGACGCAGGCGCTTGGCCGCCGACAACCAAAGGCCATCCACCCTCACTTGGCCTTCTGCAATCCACCGCTGCAAACGGGCACGGCTGTATTCAGGAAAAGCTTTGACGAGAAAAGCATCCAGCCGCCGCCCTTCATCCGCAGCTTGCACAATAACAGGGGGGGGGGAAGCTGTGGACATCACCACATGTTGGATTTGACGCGTCCCATGGGCTTCACCATAACGTCCACAATGGCCCTATCAAAATAGTTGGTGCTTTTATAAATTTCTGCGGAGACGCTGTTTTTATAGTGCTCACGCCCTTCCGTCAGCTCGTCGCGCAAGTGCTCAAACAGGTTGTCTTGCTCAATGCCTTTGACAATCTTCTGCTGGTTATAGGCGACAATGTCCGAAACAACATGGCGCGCACGCCGCATGGCACGAATCTTCTCTTCTTCCGTCATGGGGCTGTTCTATAGCAAAACAGCAACGAAAGTCAAGTTTTGGCCTGTTGCATCCGCTCCAAATAGCTTTGGGAAACCAACTGCACATCCAAGCCTAACTCCCTGGCTACGCTCTTTAAATAACCACGTAAATAAACCGTTGCCGGTAACCTGTCATATTGCTCGCACTCAATGTTTTGCAAATGGTGCTGCGCGACACGTGTCGCATCCGCTAACTCCCCCAAGGTTATTCCATGGAAACAACGGACTTCCCCCAAAAGAGACCCTGAATATTCATGCGCTTGGGACACAAATTCCGGGGCCATACGTTGGCACCGGGGCTTGGGCTTCGGACTTAGGCGGAAAGGAGGGTTAAAGTGAGAAACATCCGTCAAAGGGGGAGGTTTCATTGCCTCATTCTGACCCTGCAAGGAAGCTTCCGTCGCTTCACTCTGCAAAGGTTGAGACAAAGGCGCAAAGGCCTGCGAGCGCAGTGAGTCTTTGGAGGGAAACGCCTCGGCGGATAAGCGCAATACCCAAGAAAACGACGTCTCTTTCTTCGGTTTTAGAGGAGGACTTTCAACAAAAACAATATGGTAACCTGGCAACGTTATGTTCATAGGGTGCTTCTATCGTTGGGTTTTATGTTTTGTATATCCTTTGAGCGATAAAATAAATATTTTTGCTAAAAAATCCACTCCAGCCTTAAAAATCAATATCCCCCCCTGTTTTTCTCCTGGGCCAATACCTATGGCTTTCACTTTAAAATGTTTGCCTTTGGGAAAATATAAAGGGGGCTAAAACCCCTTCATAATCCTGCTGAAATAATGTTTTCAGGTAGTTGGAAGCTTGGATAGAGCCATTGGTAGGCGGCAAAAGTGGATAAGACACGTTTAATATAATTTCGGGTTTCGTCGATGGGGACGTCTTCTATCCACTCTTCGAGTATGTCGGCCTTATATCGGCTTTGCCAACGCGAAACAGCGCCCGGACCTGCATTGTAGGCGGCAATGGCATAGACAGGCTCCTGCTCAAAACTCTCTAACAATTCTGCCAAATAGGCCGCTCCCAACTTCAAGTTAAGTTCCGGTTGCATCAGTTTGCTCAAGGAGAGTTTTTTGATCCCTTGTTTTTGAGCGACGGCATGTGCTGTACGAGGCATCAATTGCAACAAACCCCTGGCTCCAGCCCAAGACAAGGCCTGAGGGTTGCACGCACTCTCTTCCCGCATAACGGCCTGTATAAGGTTGGGGTTTGGCAAGCGCGCATCCTTTGTCGCTTGTTCCACCTCTTCCCTAAACGCCAAAGGGTAGGCGAGCGCCCAATAACGGCGGGGCAAGCGTGAATGGGGATGAAAGCCTTGGCCCCACATGGGCTTCAATACAGCAAACGCAAGCTCTTGCGCATTGGCTTGAAGCAGCAATTCTACCACCAACAAAAGGCCATCCTCATCCAACTCAGCCCTTGCAATGGAAAACAATTCGGGCGCTACTTCGGACCATAATCCCATTTTCCAAAACTCTAAGGCGGAGGCCCAAGCGGGAAACTTTTGAAGGCGGCTCTGGGAAAAAGCATATTCAGCGGAGAATGGCTCTCGGGGGTAGTGGCTCTCCCATTCTCCTTGGCGGCGACGTACACGCTCCGCATAAAACGACAAAGGCCCTTCCGCAAGCAACTGCTCCCAGGCAGCTTTGCTAAGCTCAGCCTCCCCCATCTCCAAAGCCAATTGCCCCCGCCAAAACAATGCCCGCCATAAATCCTCGGCGAGGTTCCTCTCCCTCGCCCCCCTCTCCAACTCCTCTAGCCTCTCCCATGCTGCTTGCAAATGGGCTTGCTTGCGCGAATACCAAAAGCGGAGAAACAAAGCGTCCATGGCCATGTCACCGCTGGAATGGTTTTGAATAATCTCATCCAAAACATGCATGGCCTTCTCAAAATTTCCCTGCTGCATCCACAACCGCGCTTGAGAAAGCAAAACATCATCGGCCAAACTGGAAGTCCCAAACTGTTGGACAAAACGCTCCACCGTGCTTGAAACGTTTTCCGTGTCCACGATGGACTGTGAATAAATGAGATTAAACAGCCCCAGGTGTTGCAACTCAGAATCCTTGCACTCTTGGAGCAACGAGGCAAATACCTCTATGGCAGCCTTGTGCTTGCGCATCTTCCGGAGCGCACGCCCTTTGACATAGGTGGCCTGGCAAGCCAAGGGGCCAGGAAGCTTCAACTCTGCTTCGGCCTTTTCAAGAAGTCGCAAAGCTTCTTCGTTGCGGTGAAGCCTCAGCAAAGTTTCTGCCCTCACCACCCGCGCCTTCAAAGGCAACTGTTTCATATTCAAACCGACACGGGCCTTCGCCGTAAAGGCATGCAAAGGATGCTCGCTCCACAATCTCAGCAATGCTTGTTGGGCCAGAGTTTTGTTCCGCGTGGCTTTGGCCAGTTGATGCAGCTGCCAAAGCGCCTCCGCCCCCAAATCCCTCCCATAGAGTCCTGCGGGTTTTTGAGCCAAAGGCTCCAAGGTTTGGATGGCTTCCTTCAACAAACCCTGCTGGGCATAGGCCTTGGCCAATAAAAACCGCGCATCTGCATATAGCCGGAAGGAGGCCTCTGGCTGAGACAGGGCTTGCACGGCATCCTCCCACTGCTTCATGCGCGCCGCAGCCACCCCCGCGCGGTACCAGGCATGAGGGCTCATCTCTGTATAGCTGACGGCAAGCTCCGAAAACAAAGCCCAAGCATCCGCATTCTCTCCCCTGGCAAGCGCTTGAAGCCCCTGTAAATAACGAAAAGCCAATACATTCTTGCTCCCCGGGCCCAATGCCAAACCGGGCATCTCCCCTAACTCCCAATTTTGGGGCCCTGCCAACGTTGCATTCGCCGCCATGACGCGCTCTGCAAAGGGATAGCGTACAAAATCGGCCTCGTTCCAACAGGAATGGCTGCAATTGTACTCCAATGGCTCAGGCACAGGCGGTGTATCTGTGGCTTTCACTTCAGGAGAAAGCCATAATGAAGCCTTATTGGGCTTCTCTCGTGGTTTATGGTTGGAGGTGCTGCAGTCTGCCATACCCAATAAAACACTCAACAGCCCACCCGTCCAAAAAAAAGCTAATCTCAGTTTGCGTCCCATGACCCTTCAATCTCAAACAGAACTCCTCGTTGCCATCATCGGCTGTGCTTTGGGCACCTCCATGCTGCTGCAATCTTCACGCTCAAGGACCTCCACACTCTATGCCCTTTTGGCATTCTCAATAAGCCTCTTCTATCTCTCACGCTTCTCCACCTCTTTCTTCGCAGAAGCCTCTCTCCCATCATACATTGCATTGCGGGCTTATTGCATTTTCGCCGGCATTTTGCCCACAACTGTCTTCAGTTTTTTCTTGGAATTTCTCAACATCCACCCGAGAATCTTCAAATCAAGCCGACGCATCGCTTTGGTGTCCCCTGTTTTTGGATTGGCCATCGGCACAACACCATTGGTGCATATATCTGCTGCAAAAACAGGTTTGTTTCTATGGCTCATCGCCGCACTGGCTGCTTGCGCTGCGATGATCTTCAACCGCATCCGACAAAGCACTTCCAGAGTCGACCAGTTGAGGCTGAGCTATCTGGCATGGGGACTGTGTGCCAGCATCTTTTTCGGCGTCATAGAGCTCCTCCTTGATCCATCCTGGTTTCAATTGGGCTCCATCGTCACAACGCTCTATCTGTTTTTGTTGGCCCAGGCAGTTTTGCAGCTGCGTTTGATGGATTTGCACGAACAGCTGGGAAAAATTGTCTCCCTCTCTCTCATCGCTTTCGGGCTTGCATTGGTTTTTGCTGCGCTCACAGCCTGGTGGGTGAAACTGGAGCACCTCCCTTCTTTTCTTTTCAATGCCACAGTCGCAGCTTTTGTTTTTCTCATTTTATTCGAGCCTCCCTGGTTGCGGACGAACCCATGGGGGCTCGCTTTCTTCTATAGAACTCGCCACGACTTCATCCAAGCACTGCAACAACTTCAGGCGCGACTTCTCAACATTGTCCCTATTTTCGATCTAACCAATACATTGTTGGATGGCCTCAATGATACCCAACGTGTCACGCATACCTCTGTTTATATTTTAGCAGAAGACAGACCTGGGTTTCGCCTCCTTGGATATAGAGGCCCCCTCCCCGTCTTTTTTGTGGATGGAAAAGCTGCACGCGCACTTCTGAGTCGAACAGAGAAAGCTCAACTGATTGAGGAGATTGACAGACGCATTTCCCACCTTCGACGCCAAAGTTATAAAGGCCGAAAAGTTCGCGAGGAACTTCGGCGTACCCAAAACATTCAAGCCGCCATGCACGCCATGCGTTCAGGGATTACGGTTCCACTCTTTGGAAACGATCGCGTCTTGGGCTTGCTCAACCTCTGGGATGAACGTGTTGCCGAAGCCTTTGCTTCAGACGAAATTGCACTGATTCTTTCTTTGGGGGAATTGCTCAGCACCGCCCTTGAAAATTCCAAACTCTATGAACGAATGCGAGAACGCGATCGGCTCGCAACCCTGGGAGAAATGGCGGCAGGCTTGGCTCACGAAATTCGAAACCCTCTGGGGGCAATTAAAGGCGCCGTTCAATGCCTCGACAACAAGCAATTCTCCGAAGAAAACCGCGAGCTGTTGGATGTTATTGTCGAAGAAGTCAATCGCCTCAATGGCGTGTTAACGGCATTTTTGGACTATTCACGTCCTCTCAAACAAAACTTCGGCCCCATCGACATCAACCAAATTATTGTCCGAACACTGCAATTGCTTGAAAGCAAAATGCCTAAAAACATCCATATCCACTTGGAGCTGTCCGACAACCTTCCCAAAATAAATGGGGACGCCGAACAGTTGCGCCAAGTGCTGCTCAATTTGCTGCTCAACACAAGCCAAGCCTTGGGAAACCAAGCTGGAAATGTGTGCATCAAAACTTTGCTTCCTGAGCAGCTTGCAGAATTTCGAACGCCAAACCACATTGAAATCCACGTGGCCGATGATGGCCCCGGCATCCCCCTGGAACAACAAAAACATCTCTTCGTCCCTTTCTTCACAACCAAAGAAAAAGGAACAGGCCTCGGCCTTGCCATCAGTCAGCGAATTATCAAAAACCACGGGGGCAACATCGCCTTCCAAAGCAAACCCCCTGAGAAAGGCTCTACCTTCATCATCCGCCTGCCTACAAGCCCTGAAGACACCCTCAGCATAAGCCATATGCCCCCACCTAACGAAACCAGCCAAGAAACTTAACCTCACCCCTTCCTCCCCTCGCCTCTAACGCCTCCCTTCTTCCGCATGATGTTATAGCGCTTCCATATTTCCTGCGGCTATAGGAGAGCGTCACTTCTCTTTTTCTGGCTCAATTTCATCTATTTCTTCTATGTCGAATTCGTCTATCTCTATCTCGGAAACCTCTTCGAAGTTTTCAGCACTGCCTGCCATTTTCTGCTCCACCAACTTCGCCCCACCCATACCCTCCCGATCCTTCGAAATCTGCTTCAGTTGCTTGTGTACAGCCGCAAGCTCGCCCTCTGTGCGCTCCAAAGTTCCACGCGTCTGCACCAAAACCTGCTCCTGATCCGCATAACGCTTGCGCAACGCAACCAACATCTTCTCCGCCGTACGCATATCCGCACTTGTCTCTTCATTCTTTTGCACTTCAAACTTTGCACGCAGGGACTCCAACATGGAACGCAAAGTCGTGTTGTCCTGCTGCAGTTTGTCATATTCTGCTCCCAGCAAAGCATGGTCTTCCTTGCTTTGCGCCTGAGCATTGGCCAACATGCTTTCAAGCTCCTTAATTCGGTTCTTGGAACGATCCACAGAGTGGCTCCTCAATGCCAAGTCCTCTCGCATCGCCTCCACATCATCGTTTTGTTGGCTGAGCCTGCTCTCAAGTTCTTCAATTCGATTGTTCAGCCTCTGCAGCTCCTCAACATTTGCCACTTCAACAACCTTTGGGGATTCACCCAAAACTTCTTGAGGCTCACTCAAAACTTCTTTGGAGGGTTGCTTCGAAATGTCTTTGCCCCGCTTTAAGGCATCCCGCTCTTCTCGCATGGCACATAGGTCGGATTGCAACATCAGCACGGCACGCTCTTGCTCTTGCAGTTTCAACAGCAAGGACTCTTTGTCGGCTGCTTTGGATAAAGCTTCGTTTTGCACAGTCACCGCATGCGCATGCTTTTCTCGCAAGGCCTCCAACTCACGTCGTAAGGCTTTCACAGACGACTTCTGAAACTCCGTCTCCTTCTTCGCTTTTTCAGCTTCCTTCCTCGCCTCTTCAACCCCCTTCCTCGCCTCCTCAACCTCATGCTTCACCTCCTCTGCCTCATGCTTCGCTTTCTCAACATCAACAGGAACGAGTGGCTGAGATTGGGCTGCTCGCTCTTGAAGCTCAACCATGCACTCCATCAGCTCCTTCGTCCTCGCTTCTGCTTCCTCTCGTTTCACACGCTCTATGCGAATGCTTTCTTTGGCCGCCAACCCATCCGTTGTCGCTTCTCCGAGTGCTTGCACTTGGCGCTGTATTTCCACGGACATCGCAGAGATACGCGCCTCAGCTTCGCTTGCATGCCCTTCTGCAACCGCTAAGTCTGCACTTAACTTTGAAATTTTTTCAGCCAGCTCAAGGTTTGCAGAAACATCCACAGCAGGTGTCTCAACCTGAATTTGAAGGCGCGCCAAAGCTTCGTTCGCCTCACTCAATTGCCTCGCCTTGTGCTGACTCTCTTGCTCCAACACTTCAAGCTGGACTCGGGCTTTCTCAAATGCCTCCTTCTGTGCATCAAAACGAGACTGCCAGTTGCGTGCACGTAAAGTGGCCTCCTCAAGCTTGGCGCCATTAAAAGCCAATGGCTCCGGCGGCAACTGCACCCATAACGGACCTAATCCCGTACGCGGCTCCTTGCCGGCTATGACGATATAATAAGCAGCCTCTCCTGCACTTGCCAGAGAGCTCTCTATCCTCAGCCCATCCCCTTCCTCAAATGCCAACTGATAGCCTAATACAGGCGCCTGCGTTGCCATTTGGATAGACGAAAACCGCGGCATCAGCAAATCCAACAATTGCCCATAGGAAGGAGGGGGCTCTTCTGCATCGGCCTCCATTACCTGCGAAAGCGCCAAACCTGCGGCATTCCGCAAAGCCCCCAATACATAGCCTTGAGGCGTCAGCAAACGCAGAATCCTATCAAACAAAGTCGGAGCTTTGATAAAAGGAGCCAAATCCGTCATGGCTATTAAATCAAAACTCCCCTCTGCCAATCCATCAAATACCATGGGGCGAAACACAAGGTTCGGCGCACCAAACCTCGCTTGCGCCTGCTGCGTCGCCTCAACAATACTGTCACAGGCAACAACACTGCGAGCACCCCTTATCAGCAAAAAACATGCGGACATCCCCTCCGTTGAAGCCACCGCCCCAATCTCCAAAACCCGCTGGTGCGCAATGATGGATTTAGCAAAAATGTACCGTGGGAGCAGTTCGCTTTGACCCCACCTCTTAAAGGTTGTAGACACAAAAACCCCCTAAGGCTATCTCTCTCTCTAATACCCTTCTATACAACTCTATACCCCAATTCGAAAAACTCATGAGCAATCCACCGTCCTCCCCCTCTGTATCCTTTGGAACGAAACTTGTCCGATTTTTTGTCAGGCTGCTTGTCACTCTCATCATCGCCAGCCTAACCGCCTTGACGGTTTATCTGCTCTCTCGCGAGAACGCTCGAACTTTTAGTCTGCATGTCGTTGAGGATACACTGATTATTCATAAAGGAAAATATTTGCCCTTCGGTTCTACTCCTTGGAATACCGAAGATGAGGCCTATGCCCCTCTGCTATTAGAAGGCTTTCAACCTGTAAATATCGAAAGTTTAAAATTTAATGATATCCGAGAGCTTGACCGGGCTCTCTTTTCCATCCTCGAATCCCTTATAAAAGCACGTATTCTCTCCGAAGACCCCTCCAGCCAAAAACGCGGAATAGAGCACCTCCACCGCGCAGAACTCCTCAAAGGCCTCTCCACAGAACAACTCTCCGCCCTCAAAGCCCTTCGCGCAGAGACTTCTTTCTATGTGGCTCGAACACGGCTCCTGGAAACAGAGTCGTTTATCCGAGAAACCGTCCAACAACTTAAATTGGCAACCCAAACGCCCAATAGAAATACCCCTTCCGCCGTCCAGGCCCTCCAAGCCTTAGAGCCTGCCTTACAACAGCTCAGCCTCGCTGTACAAAATGCCCTCCTTAACCCCCCCCTCAACCCCTCGGAACTGCCACAACCAGAGACGCCTATCCCCTCTGCAATACCCTCCCCTACCCCTCCTGCTGAATAGGACCCCCCCCTAAACCCCCCTACCCGGCCCTCTGGAATATTCGCCATAGGGCTTAGCCTAGGTTTGGGCTTAGCCTAGGTTTAAAACTCCAATAAAGGGTAGGTTACGGTAGCGCTCCTCATAGTCCAGGCCATAGCCTACCAGGAAATGATCCTCCACGCTAAACCCCATGTAGTCGATGGGTACCTGGACGCGTGTGCGCGAGGGCTTGTGTAACAAAGCGCATACGCGGATGGAGGCCGGTTGGCGCGCCTCAAAAGTCTTTTTGAGAAAATCAACGGTTAGCCCCGTGTCCACAATGTCCTCCACCAACAGCAGGTGCTTGCCTGCCAAGGGCTTTGTTAAGTCAAAAGTCAGACGCGCTTCCCCTGTGGTCTCCGCCCCAGTGGGATAGGAAGAAACCCCCAACACCTCCATCTCCAAAGGTAAATCCATGGAGCGAATCAAATCGCTGCAAAACACCAAGGCGCCTTTGAGCACCGCAACCACCGTCAGCTCTTTCCCTTGGAAGTCTCGCGTCATTTCCTGAGCCATCTCTTGCACGCGGGTCTTCAGTTGCGTTTCTGAAATGAGCATGGTGACGTGCTGGTCTGAATACAAGGGGACTCCTTTGTGGGGGCATGAGGGGGCTTAGGGCAAATAAAGTCGGTGAAGGCCTATATAATTCGCCACGGCACTGGGCAACCAACCTTCTGGAATGTCTTGCCTTTCTAAACGTTGGCGCACTTGGGTGGAAGAAACTTGGGCCAGGCCCGGCCCTATGGCCCCTTCCAAGGGGTAGCCTAAGCGGTGGATAACCACTACCTTTACCAACTCTTGAATGCGTGGGAAACCTTTCCAGAGGGGCAAGTCCGCCATGGTGTCGGAGCCCATTAACCATTGGAAACGCCACTCGGGGTATAGGGGTATTAAATATTCCAATAAGTCTACGGTACGGCCCTCACCCCCTAGGTGCGCCTCCACCTCCACCGCCTTCGCCCAAGGCCCCAACTGGGCAGCCAAAAGACGGCACATTTCCAGACGGTGCTCAAATACCGCCAAAGCCTTCCCCAGAGGGTGGTGAAAAGCCGGCAGCAACCATACTTCGTCCAGGCCCAGGGCCGTGCGGGCAAAACTGGCGCATAGGGCATGGCCTATGTGCGGCGGGTTAAAGGCGCCCCCCAATAAGCCTATGTCCATGGGCTAGCCCTCCTCCGCATAAAGCAAATAACGCTGCCGCAAAGACAAAAAGGCCTCCCACTCTTGTTGCTCTTCCACCGTTTTCTCCAGCAAGTCCTGCAGCGTCTTTGCCGTCTGCATGCCTTCTCTCAAGCGAGCGCTGCCCGCAAGCAAGTCAAAAGCCAAAATGTCCTCAACAAACTCATAGGGCTCCGTGCGGAATGCAAAATGCTCCGGGAAACATTTTTGGGCCAGCCAAAAACACGCTACCCCCGTTTCCCAGGGCAAAAACGTTTTTTCGTCCGTCACGTGCACAAAAACACCCTCGCAAACCTCCCCCGCATGTTTGTCAAAACCGGGGCGAAAATGCACGGGGCGAAACACCACCCCGGGAAGTTTTTGCGCATTCAATGCCTTGGCCAGGCGCTTGCCGTCCAGCCAGGGCGCGCCCCACTGCAAAAAGGGCAAAGTTGTACCCCTGCCCTCGGAAAGGCGGGTGCCCTCACAAAGGCACATGCCGGGGTATACCAGGGCGGTTTCAGGGTTAGGCATATTGGGGGAAGGGGGTATAAAGCTAAGCCCCGTCTCCCTCCATAACCAACTCCGTTTCCAACCCTCACACTTTATAACCTCCAACTGACAGCCTATGCCAAAGGCATCATTAAACAACCAGGCCAACTCCCCTGCTGTCATGCCGTGGCGGTTGGGGAGGGGGTACATGCCTACGAAGGATTTAAACCCGGGTTGTACCAAGTTACCCTCTACGGCTAACCCGCCTAGGGGGTTAGGCCTGTCCAATACACAAAACCTAAGCCCCGCCTCCGCCGCCGCCTGCATGGCCAACGCCATGGTATAAATATAGGTATAGTAGCGGGAGCCTATGTCTTGAATATCAAATAACAATATGTCTAGCCCCTCTAAACTTTCAAGTTTAGGTTTTAATGAGGCTAGGCTATCCCCATAGAGGCTATAAACCGGAAGTTGCGTGCTTTGCACGTCCTCAAGCCGTGTGTCCTCCACGGGCACCATATAGGCCGCGGCGCCTCCCAGGCCATGCTCCGGCGCAAACAAAGCACACAGCGACAGCTGAGGCGTCTCCAGCAACACGTCCGCAAGGTGCCGAAAATGGCTGTCCAGGCTGCTGGCATTCACAATGGCGCCCACGCGCAAACCCGCCAGCCTTCGAAAATGTTCCTCTGCCAAAACGTCCGTTCCCAGCTTCATCGTCTTCTCCTCAACTCTGGACAATTCAACTCGCTTGGTGTTTAGGTGCAACTTTTCTCGCTTCTTTTGCTTCTTTTGCCTGGAAAACGACGTGAGTTTGAGTCCGTCCACACAAGCCAACCTGCGTTATGCAGACATTCTTTCGGCGCTGGCCCTGCGCTGCCAAACCCCCATGGGACAGGCCCGCGCCTTTGAGCGCCCCTTCTTGGAGTCCGTGGAGCAAGCCCAGGAGGCCATGGCCCTCATTGAGGAGGCCCGCAAACTTTTGCAGGAGCCTTTGCGTCTGCCTTTTGGAGATTTGAGTGACGGCAGGGCGTGGGTGGAGCGGGCGGCCAAAGGCGCTGTCCTGGAGCCCAAAGAGTTGTTGGCCCTCATGCGCGCCCTCTTCATTTTTGAGCAAACCTCGGAGTTGTTGGAGGAGAGGGAGGCGTTGTTGCCGCGCCTGGCGGTGCTGGGGCAATATATTCCCGTTTTGAGGGCTGTGGCGGCCCAACTCGAAAACGCCCTTGAGGCCAACGGAGACATTCGCGACACGGCCAGCGAGGCGCTTTATGAGGCGCGCAAACGCACGCGTGCTTTGCACCGTTCTATAAAAACCAAGCTGGAGGCCTTGCTGGCCAACCCTAAATTTGCCGCTAACCTACGCGAAAACTATTTCAGCATCCGCAACAACCGCTATGTCGTCCCGGTGCAAACCCAGCACCAGGCCGAAGTGCCCGGCATTGTCCACAACTCCAGCCAGTCGGGACAAACCCTGTTTGTGGAGCCTCAAGCGCTGGTTTCCCTGGGCAATGAGTTGGCCATTGCGCAGGCCGAAGTCGAAAACGAGGAGCGCCGTATTCTCGCGGAGCTTTCTTCCAAAATCGGCGCTCATGAGCATGCGCTTTTGGAAGGCTTTCAAGCCTGCGCCCAATTGGACGAAGCCCAGGCCGCTGCCCTTCTGGCCGAGGACATGCAAGCCGCTTCGCCCCAACTTTTGGAAGCCGCCCAAAGCCAAGGGCTGTGCCTTCACCACCTGCGCCACCCCCTGCTGCTTTTGCAAAATACCCACGTCATCGCCAATGACATTGTGTTGGAAGCCCCCGCGCGTATTCTCGTCATTTCAGGGCCCAATGCGGGGGGGAAGACGGTGAGTCTCACAGCGGTTGGTTTGTGTGCGTTAATGGTGAGGGCGGGGTTGCTGATTCCTGCGGAGGCCTCCTCCCAAATGCCCTTCTATCCCTCCATCCACGCCTTGGTGGGGGATGCGCAGGACTTGTCTTTGGGGCTTTCTACTTTCAGCGCCCATGTCAAGGCCCTCTCCCAAATTTGCGACAACGCGGAGTCCCACAGCCTCGTGCTGGTCGACGAAATTGCCGCGGGTACAGCGCCTCGCGAAGGGGCGGCGTTGGCGACGGCCATTTTGGAAGCGCTCCTGGAAAAAAGCGCGCACGTTTTTGTGACGACACACCTGGAGGAGTTGAAAGCCTTGGCGCATATTGACAAGCGCCTGGGCAATGCGCGCGTCGGCTTTGACGAGAAGGGCATGCTGCCGACTTATAGGCTGCACCTGGGCAGCGCGGGCAACTCCTCGGCCATTGACATTGCACGGCGCGTCGGTTTGGCCCACGCCATTTGCGACAGGGCTCAGGCTTTGTCTCAAAACTCCGGCACCGCTTTGGGCACGGCCCTGGCTGAAGTGGCTGCGGCCAAGGAGGCGGCCTTCGTTGAAAAGCAGGCCGCCGCAAAGGAGAGACAGACGGCACAAAAACTTCGCGCGGAGTTGGAAGCCAAACTCGAAGAGGCCGACAAACAACGCACGACGGAGGAAGTGAAATTTCGACAAGCCCTCAAGGCGGAGTTGGAGTTTGCCAAAAAACACATTGCCCAATTGCTGGAAGTCCTGCGTGTGGAGAAAAACGCCAAGCGGCTGCAAACCGTCCAAACAGAAATTTATGAGCGCATTCAGGAGCAGCAACACCAACTTCATTTGGTGCAACACCCACCCTCCTCCCCTCCTGGCCCTGACTCCCAAAACCCCCTCCCTTTTGCCATAGGCTCCAGGGCCTTCTTTCCTCCTTGGGGTGTCCCTGTGGAAATTGTGGAAATCAGCGACAAACATGCCACCATTGCCGCGGGTATGCTGCGCTCCCGCGTGGCTTTGGCGGAGCTTCGGCCCAGTTCTGCTAAAACGAAGGCCACCCCCCCCTCCTCCTCGTCTAAAAACCCTGCCCCCTTGCAGGAAGAAGCCCCCTTTGCCTCCACCACTTGTGACGTGCGCGGTATGCGGCAGGAGGATGCGCTGCGTACGCTGGAGCAGTTTCTGGACAGGGCCATGCGCGCTTCAGAGGCCTGTGTTTGGGTTGTCCATGGGCATGGCACAGGGGCGCTGAAAACCGCTTTGCGCAACTATTTGTCCTCCTCGCCTTATGCCAAAAGTTTTAGGGCGGGGGAGGCGGGTGAGGGTGGGGATGGGGCGACGCTTATCTTCCTTGCCTGACAACAAAACCGAAACTCTGCCCGGCACTTCAAATGTATGGGGGTAGTTAAGCCTCATTTTCTGATAGAGCTTCACCTAATGCCAAAGAAACCCACGCCTCCCCCGCTGCGGCGCATTCCCCGCCAAAAACGCTCCCGTCAAGCGGTTGAAACCATCTTCGAAGCGACGGCCCGTCTGATGGAAAGCCATGGCCTGGAGGCTTTGACAACCGCACGCATTGCCGAGCAAGCCGGTTATGGCGTCGGTACTGTTTATGAGTACTTTCCAAATAAAAACGCCATCCTCATCACCATGGCGCGCCAAGAGCTCGACAAGGTGTTTGGAGCCATTCAACAATCTCTGACGCAGGCACATGTTGAGGACAAAACTTCCACCACTCAAAGAGTCATCCGCGTTCTCATCCGCGGATTCAGCGGGAGACAACGCCTGCGCGGCGCACTGTTGGTGGCGATGGTTGCGCAAGGGCACTTCGCAGAATTGACCGCGCCTGTTGAAAGCTTCATTGAGTTTCTCCGTCGTCCCCATGAAGGGGTTGGCGAGGAGGGTTTGAGCAGCTTGCCCTTGGAGCAATTTTATGTGCTGACGCGGGCCGTCATCGGCGCCATACGCGCTTGGTCCATGGAAGGCGGCACGCGCATCAGCCCACAAACGCTGGAGGTTGAGCTTGTGCGCCTGGCGCAAAGCTATATCCACAGCGTTGCCTCCAACAACAACGCTTCCACCACGCTTGCGCTCGACGACTCCTGTGCCTTGCCCGCTTTTCAGAAATCCGAATAGGCTTTGGGAAAACAGGCGGGGCTTTCGCAGACTTTTTAAAATAACATAAGCAAACTCAAGGGACTAAAATAGGCCCTGGATAACGATAAACCGGGTTTAAACCCGATTTGTTGAGCCTTATGTTTAGCCCTATTCTTTGTCCACACTGCGAAGTTTGGAGGAACAGCTTATGGAAAAAGATTTAATCGCTTTTATAGGGCTAGGCAAAATGGGGGCAGCCATGGCGGCCAACATTCTGCGGGCGGGTTATCCGCTGGTGGTTTGGAATCGCTCTGCGGACAAAGCCGCTTCGTTGCTTTCACTGGGCGCGAAATGGGCCGCATCTCCGGCAGCCGCGGCTGCTCAAGCGGATTTTGTCATTTCAAGTTTGGCCGACGACGACTCGGTACGCGCCGTTGTGTCGGGAGAGGGTGGCCTTCTGTCGGGGATGCGTCCGGGGACTGTCCACATTGGAACGAGCACCCTTTCCCCCAAGTTTTCGGATGAGCTGGAGGCCATGCACAAGGCTGCGGGCTGCTGTTATATTGCAGGGCCGGTGGTGGGGCGGGTGTCGGCCGCCGAAGCTGCGGAGCTGATGACTTTCGTGGCCGGAGACCCCAAGCGACTCAAAACCATTCAACCGCTTGTCGAAAGCTATGCGCCGCAGATGATGGTTGTGGGCGCCCAGCCCAGCCAAGCTTTGACGGCCAAGTTGCTGGTCAACTTTCTTGGCGCTTCGGCGATGGATTTGATTGGCCAAAGCATGGCCTGGGCGGAGAGGGCAAGCGTGTCTCCCAAGCTTGTTGCGCTCATTTTGAATAGCTTTTTTGCCCACCCGTCGACACGGGAATATGTGGAAAAAATCGGCCAAAGAGATTTTGACGCCGTGGGCTTCACGGTTTCCGGCGGCCTCAAAGACGTGAAGCTGATGATGAAGTCCGCCGCAGAGGTGCAGCTTCGACTGTCCAGCGCGGAGGCCCTGTGCGCCAAGCTTGAATGCTCCATCGCCAACGGCTGGCAAGACAAGGATTGGAGTTGCTTCACCGAAACGGACAGGGCCCTGCCCAAGACTTCATAGGCCGGGTTCCAAGTTGAAATGAGGGCAGTCAAACGTTTCATTGGGTGATTGGACGAGGGCGAGGGAGGCGTTTTGAATGTCGTCGGCCTGAGAGAGGCGTGGGGGGAGGAGGTTTGGAGGCGTGCGAGCTAGGGGGCGTGGGGGGAGGAGGTTTGGAGGCGTGCGAGCTAGGGGGCGTGGAGGGAGGAGGTTTGGAGGCGTGCGAGCTGGGGCTAAAGGCATTTGTGCGCGGGGCGCAAAAATACCTTCACCCCCGTCCATCCATCCATGGCGGCGTCTGAATGCGCGCCTCACCTGGACGGCTGTGCAAACTTCAACCGCAAACCTCCCTTGACACCCTCGCAAAAGAGAGGCTTAATCCACCACGCTGCGCAAAAAACGCAGCCGGGCGTAGCAACCCGAGTTAAGAAACAATAAGGGCGGGAGCGCGGGGGCGAGACCCTTGCGGCTCCTCTCTTTTAGGGCCCCGGTTCCCGACGGCCCAGGCGGGGAGTCGCAAGACTCGCCGGTCTTATTGTTTCTACCGGATTGCTAACCTGTTTGGGCCGTCACTTTGGTGGGCTTCCGGATGGGCCGGTTCTCCAGCAACGTGCGGCATGGGTTGTTTTCGTTTTGCCTCAACAATGGGGGCTTGCCGTGGACATTCAAGACGAAGAAAACGTGGCGCAAAAAGAATATGCCAAAACCAAATTCAAGGAGCTTTGCGTTTCCATCAGGTTTACGGACTGCATTCTGGCGCTTTGTGTCATTCCGCAGATGGCGCTTTTGTGGATTGAAAGCCAGGAGCGTCGCCATACGGGTTTTGTG
>WQYA01000029.1 GCA_009781495.1 Cystobacterineae bacterium | reverse complement strand
CCGATGATGAAGACGCACTTGTTGCCGATGCTGCATTCCTTGCCGCCTACTGCACAAGTGGCTAAGGGGACGCATTGGCCGTAGCCGGGAGGTATTCCAGTGACGGAAACACATTTGTCACCTACGCCGCACTCATCACCATCCACTGCGCAAGTGTCCTCGGGAACACATTCGCCGTAGCCGTCGGGGGTGCCGGTGGTGGAGACACACTTCTCGCCCGTGTTGCAGTCATCGCCGTCCACTGCGCAAGTGTCCTCAGGGACGCATTGGCCATAGCCGGGGGGCACGTCTTGGGTGTCTACGCATTTGTTGCCACTGCCGCAGTCTGTGCTGCCCACTTCGCAAGTGGTTGAGGGTACGCATGCGCCATAGCCCGGGGGAGTGGTGCCGGTAGAGACGCATTTGTCACCCGTGTTGCACTCATCGCCGCCTACTTCGCAGGTGGATTCGGGGACGCATTCGCCGTAGCCGTCGGGAGTGCCGGTGGTGGAAACACATTTCTCGCCTGTGTCGCAGTCATCGCCGCCTACTTCGCAGGTGGATTCCGGGACGCACTCGCCGTAGCCGTCAGGGGTGCCGGTGGTGGAAACGCATTTCTCGCCTGTGTCGCAGTCATCGCCGCCTACTTCGCAGGTGGATTCCGGTACGCACTCGCCGTAGCCGTCGGGGGTGCCGGTGGTGTCTACGCATTTCTCGCCTGTGTCGCAATCATCGCCGTCTACTTCGCAGGTAGATTCGGGGACACATTGGCCGTAGCCGGGGGGGGTATTCCCTAAATCTATGCATTTCTCTCCTCCACTACATACCCCACCACTTAGCCCTACTTCGCAGGTACTCTCCGGAACACATTCGCCGTAGCCGTCAGGGGTGCTGGTGGTGGAGACGCATTTTTCGCCTGTGTCGCAGTCATCGCCGTCCACTGCGCAAGTGTCCTCAGGGACGCATTGGCCGTAGCCGTCGGGTACGTCCTCTGTCTCTACGCATTTCTCGCCTGCCTCACATTCGTCGCCGTCCACTGCGCAAGTGTCCTCAGGGACGCATTGGCCGTAGCCGGGGGGCACGTCTTGGGTGTCTACGCATTTGTTGCCACTACCGCAGTCTGCGCTGCCTACTTCGCAAGTGGTTGAGGGTACGCATGCGCCATAGCCCGGGGGAGTGGTGCCGGTGGACACGCATTTGTCACCCGTGTTGCAGTCATCGCCACCTACTTCGCAGGTGGATTCGGGGACGCATTCGCCGTAGCCGTCGGGGGTGCCGGTGGTGGAAACGCATTTCTCGCCTGTGTTGCAGTCATCGCCGCCTACTTCGCAAGTAGATTCGGGGACGCACTCGCCATAGCCGTCAGGGGTGCTGGTGGTGGAGACACATTTCTCGCCTGTGTCGCAATCATCGCCGTCTACTTCGCAGGTGGCCTCCGGGACGCATTCGCCGTAGCCGTTAGGGGTGCCGGTGGTGGAGACACATTTCTCGTCTGTGTCGCACTCATCGCCACCTACTTCGCAGGTAGATTCCGGTACGCACTCGCCGTAGCCGTCGGGGGTGCCGGTGGTGGAGACGCATTTCTCGCCTGTGTTGCAGTCATCGCCGCCTACTTCGCAGGTAGATTCCGGTACGCACTCGCCGTAGCCGTCGGGGGTGCCGGTGGTGGAGACGCATTTCTCGCCTGTGTTGCAGTCATCGCCGCCTACTTCGCAGGTAGATTCGGGGACGCATTCGCCATAGCCGTCGGGGGTGCCGGTGGTGTCTACGCATTTCTCGCCTGTGTCGCAATCATCGCCGCCTACTTCGCAGGTGGCTTCCGGTACACATTCGCCATAGCCGTCGGGGGTGCCGGTGGTGGAAACACACTTCTCGCCTGTGTCGCAGTCATCGCCGTCCACTGCGCAAGTGTCCTCGGGAACGCATTGGCCGTAACCAGGGGGCACGTCTTGGGTGTCTACGCATTTGTTGCCACTACCGCAGTCTGCGCTGCCTACTTCGCAAGTGGTTGAGGGTACGCATGCGCCATAGCCCGGAGGAGTAGTGCCGGTGGACACGCATTTGTCACCCGTGTTGCACTCATCGCCGCCTACTTCGCAGGTGGCTTCCGGTACACATTCGCCGTAGCCGTCGGGGGTGCCGGTGGTGGAAACGCATTTGTCGCCTGTGTTGCAGTCATCACCGCCTATTTCGCAGGTGGCTTCGGGGACACATTGGCCGTAGCCGGGGGGGGTATTCCCTAAATCTATGCATTTCTCTCCTCCACTGCATACCCCACCGCTTAGCCCTATTTCGCAGGTACTCTCCGGTACACATTCCCCATAGCCCGGAGGAGTGTCGTCGGTGGACACGCATTTGTCGCCCGTATCGCAGTCATTACCGCCTACTTCGCAAGTAGATTCGGGGACGCATTCGCCATAGCCCGGAGGGGTGTCGCTGGTGGAGACACATTTCTCGCCTGTGTCGCAATCATCGCCACCCACTTCACAGGTGGCTTCCGGGACGCACTCGCCATAGCCGTCAGGGGTGCCGGTGGTGGAGACGCATTTGTCGCCTGTGTTGCAGTCATCACCGCCTATTTCGCAGGTGGCCTCCGGGACGCATTCCCCATAGCCCGGAGGGGTGTCGCTGGTGTCTACGCATTTCTCGCCTGTGTTGCACTCCCCCGTTTGGCCCAAAGCACATGGGCCCTCTTTCCCGATCTCCGGCATACACCGGCCCTTCCCCTCGGGTGTATTCTCTGTATCCCTACATATTTGCCCAGGTGGGCATCCCCCTTCTTCCCCCAATGTACATATGCCTTCTTCTCCGCTGCCAATCTCAGGCATGCATCTGCCTTGCCCCGCCGGCGCATCCCCCGTGTCTACACATATCTCCCCGCTTGGACATCCCTCTGCTAAACCTAAAATACATAAGCCTTCCTCTCCTCCACCCGCCTTCGGTACACACCGCCCATAGCCTTCTGCCCTGTCCGCTGCCTCCCGGCATTCTGTACCCGACGGACATTGCCCCTCAACTCCCAAGGTACAAACGTTGGCTACAACAATCCCTCCTGCCCCTCCACAACCCAATAAACCCGTTGCCACGGTTACCATGGCAAGCCCTAATTTCTTATGAAAGAAAATTCTTTTATGCATATATATGGAAACTCCTTAGGCCCCACGCATTGGAGCCACGGAAATTTCCTAACCATCGCCAAGCCCGCGCGCATCCTTTTCGACATAAAAAAATAACGGCCACTCCCCCACCGAAGACAAAGTACAACAAACTCCAAAGGAAGCAACTCGGGCTCTTCAAAGAAAAAAAGAGGCCCCTTGGGGCTTCATAGCTGGGCAAATACGGGAGGGGCAAACAGGGGTGGGGCGCTCTTCGCTTTGTTAAAAACTTCTAAGGCGGCTATGCTGGGCTTAGCGTTAGTACCCCCCTAGCCTGCTTTAGTGCCCCCCTCCTATGCCCCCTCCCCCCTGCGTTGAAATTGCTGTATCCCCACGCCCTAAGGCCCAACTGTTTGACGTCTGCATGTGCCTGCCCCCCAGCCAGGCCCCCTCCTGCCTCCT
Organism: Cystobacterineae bacterium; assembly: GCA_009781495.1. Lineage (GTDB taxonomy): Bacteria > Myxococcota > Myxococcia > Myxococcales > Myxococcaceae > WRKR01. The sequence goes on along the minus strand of WQYA01000029.1, from coordinate 22,290 downwards.
GCGCTTCCCCATATGGACGCCCGGCAGCTATTTGCTCAGAGAGCATGCCCGCCACCTCCAGGACTTCTACGTTGAAACCCTGCAACAACAACCCCTCCCCTTTCAACGCCTCACCAAAAACCGCTGGCTCGTCCATCACCAAGGCCAACCCTTCCGCCTTCGCTATTCCATTTGGGCCGCGGAATTAAGCGTACGCACCAACCACCTGGACGACAGCCACGGCTTCTTCAACGGCGCCGCCATGTTCTTCTTCACCGAGGAAACTCGCCCCCTCCCCCACCACCTCCACCTCCACTGCCCCCCCGGGTGGCTCAGCGCTTGCGCCCTCCCCCTCTTGGACGAAAATTATGTCGCGCCCAACTTTGACGCCCTCGTCGACACCCCCGTGGAAATGGGCCCCCACGCCCAACCCTTTCGCTTCTTCGTGCAAAATACCCCCCACGAAGTCGTCTGGTGGGGCCAACGCCCTGACGACATGCAAGCCCTCCTGCACGGCCTCGAAGCCCTCTGCACCACACAGGCTCAGTTTTTTGGGAAGCTTCCTTTTGCGCGCTACCTCTTCATCGTCCACGCCCCTGAAAAAGGACACGGCGGCTTGGAGCACCGCGCCTCCTGTACGCTGCTGTTCGGCCAGGAAAATTTCTCCCGCGAAAACGGTAGGGAAGCTTTCTTCAACTTGGCCTCCCATGAGTATTTCCACCTGTGGAATGCCAAACAAATAGGCGCCCCAAACCTCCAAATACCGGACTATGAGGGGGAGTGTTATACCCCTATGCTATGGGCCCTAGAGGGGGCTACTTGCTATTATGAAAAGCTGCTGAATTTTCGCGCGGGCCTCCTCTCCGAGGCGCGGCTGCTCCACCTGTGGGCCGAAACCCTCTCGGAGTTGGCTTCCACCCCCGGACGCCTCAAAATGCCCCTGGAGGAGGCCTCCCTCCTGGCTTGGACACACCACTACCGCCCCCATGCCAATAGCCGTAATACGGGTATCTCCTATTATGTGAAAGGCGAGGCGGTATGCCTCCTGTTGGACATACTCATACGCCAACTCACGGACAACCAACGCAGCTTGGACGACGTGTTCCGCCTGCTGTGGCAACGCGTGCAACAGGGCGAAACCCTCGCGGAGCGCGCCTTCGAGACGGCCGCCACACAAGTGGCCTGCGCCCCCCTGGAGGCCTTCTTCAACCAGGCCCTGCGCAGTACCGAGGAGTTGGACTTGTCCCCCCTGCAATATGTGGGCGTGGAAGTCCTCAGGAAAACCCCGGGGGCTGCCCCTGGCGCACCCCCCTCCCCCCGGGCCCCTCGCCTCTATTTGGGGTTGCATATGGAGGGGAACTACGTCAGCTATGTCGAGGCCCAGGGGCCCGCCTATGCGGCCGGTATACACCCCGGGGATGAGGTGGTGGCCATAGAGGGGCAAAAATATAACCCCCACACCCTTCCGGCACTGTTGGAGCGCTCCCCCATACATACCCCCCTTAGCCTCCTCTTCTTCCGACAGGGAAGCTTGCGCCAAACCCCCATTGCCCCACGGCCCCCCCCTGAGGACATTTGCCTCCTGCGCCGTATACAAAACCCAAGCCCCTCCCAACAACACGCCTTCCAGGCCTGGCTAAAAGGCCCCCCTAGGGAATAACCGGCAGGCTAAATGCCCCCCCGGTTGCCCTGAGGCGGGTTCCAGGGGAGGGGGGCAGCCGGACGTCTCCATGGCCCGTGGGGCGGGGTGGAGGGGGTTTATGCTGGCAGAAACCCCCTCTACCCCAGCTCGCAAGCCTCCAACATTAACCCCCTACCCCCGGTTTGCCAGGCCATGAGCGCCCCCCCCCTCAAAAAGTATGTGGACTTCCACCTTAAGCGCTCTAAAACGGGAGGCCCCTATGCCTACTGGAGAGGACTTCTTTGAGCCCTGTTAAGCCCCCCCTGCCAACCGAAGAGGAGCGCCTGGAGTCCCTGCTGGTTTTTGAGAAGGCCCTGTGGGCCCACGCCTCCTCCCATGTGGCCGGCGTCGACGAAGCGGGTATGGCGCCGCTGGCCGGCCCCGTCGTCGCCGCCGCCGTGGTGCTGCCGCACCATTTCCGCCTGCACGGCGTCAAGGACTCCAAAAAAATCAGCTCGGAGGCCACAAGGGAAACACTGGCCGCACACATAAAGGCCTCCTGTGTGGCCTATGCCGTCGCCCAGGCCAGCGTCGAGGAAATTGACAGCCTCAATATTTATCAGGCAGGGAGGCTGGCCATGCGGCGCGCCGTGGAGGCCCTCTCGGTACAACCCCACCACTGCCTCGTGGACGCCCGACACTTGGACATTCCTTGCCCGCAAACCGCCCTCATCCACGGCGACAACCGCTCCCTCTCCATCGCCGCCGCCTCCATCCTCGCCAAAACTTCCAGAGACGGGTTACTTAAAATACTGGCCCAAACCTACCCCCTCTATGGGTTTGAGAAACATAAGGGCTACCCTACCCCCCAACACCTCGCCCTCCTTAAAAAATATGGCCCCTGCCCCGCCCACCGTAAAACCTTTAAACCCGTAGCCCAACTTCTCCCCCTGCCGTTGTTTTAAACGTTTCTTCCCCTATGGCCCCCCCCTCGCATGCCCCATAACCCCAATAGCTCCCCTCAAAACCCCCTCCACTGGTCCGCCCACAACGAAAAGGCCGGCCGCTGGCACATGCTTCTGTTTCTCCTCCTCTTCAAAACCCTCCCCGCTTTCTTCCTCAGCCTCATGGCCTTCCCCATCGGCTTTTGCTATTTCCTCTTCTCCAAAAAAAGCCGCACCCAGTCCCAACGCTTCCTCAAACGTTGGGCCGCCTTCGCCAAAACACAAACAACGGACGGCAAAGTCCCCCGCTTGTCCGCCCTCCAACACATTGTCGCCTTCGCCCTCACTCTCGTGGAGAAAACCCAGGCCTGGGGCGGCAGAGTCCCCTTTGAGCGCATGCGCTTCCACGGCGAGGACGTACGCCAATTGTGGGGGGGGTTAGAGAAGGGAAAGGGGGCCGTTATGCTGTGCTCCCACTTGGGCAATGTGGAGTTGCTGCGCGCTTTGGCCGACGCGCGCCACATCGGCGTCTCCAAAGAGGTGGGGTTTATTTCCGTTATGGACAACGTCTCCCCCTCCTTTGCACGCCTCCTCCATAGCCTCAACCCCCGCTCCTCCCTTAAAATACTCCCTACACAAAACATGGGGCCTGCCACCATTTTCGCCCTCCAAGAGGAAATCCAAAACGGCGGACTCGTCTTCGTCGCCGCCGACAGGACTTCCGCTCAAAACCCCAAACACTTCTTCTCCCTCCCCTTCCTCGGCGCCAACGCCCCCTTCCCCCATGGCCCCTTCCTGCTGGCCGCCCTCCTCCAAGCCCCCGTCTATGCCGTCTTCGCCCTGCGCCAAAAACCCCTCTCCCCCTTGCCCAATTATAACCTCTACATATACCGCCTCCATGAAGGGCTTCAGGAAGGACAACCGGAATTGTCTCGGAAACAACGCTATGCCCTCATGCATACCTGGGCACAAAAATATGCCGCCCTCCTGCAAAGCCACCTCGTACAACAGCCCTACCAGTGGTATAACTTCTATGAGTTTTGGGAGTGAGGGTTTCCATGGTTTTGAGCAGAATGGCCAACAGCGTCAACAATGGGGAAGTGAATATGGGAAATACGGCCGGCAATGGGGAAGCGCCTATGGAAAATACCGCCGGCCCTAGGCTGGGCTATGCCGAAAATAGCCCCCTCAACATAAAAAATACCCCCTTCAGCACGGAGGATACCCCCCTCAGCGTGGAGTTGGCTTTCCAGGTGGAGTTTTATGAGGTGGACTCCATGGAGGTGGTTTGGCACGGCAATTATGTGCAATATTTGGAGAGGGTGCGCTGCGCTTTGTTGGATTATGTGGGTTATGGCTACCGCGAAATGCGCGCCTCGGGGTTTACGTTTCCCGTTACCCACCTCTCCCTTAAATATATACGCCCCCTCCACTTCGGCGAAAGGGTGCGCGCACAGGCAACGCTGGAGGAATATGAAAATTGCCTGCGCATACAATATGCCCTCTTCAACGCCGAAGGGCAGCTGGCCGCCAAAGGCCTCAGTACCCAAATGGCTTTTGAGGTGGCCAAAAACGAGTCCTGCTTCGTCTGCCCCCCCATCCTCATTGAAAAAGTACGCCAACTCAAAGCCAGACTGGCCAACGGGGAAAACCATGCCTAGGCCCCAACACAATGGGGCGCGCCTGGCCGCCGCCCTCCTCCTGCTGACGGCTTTGCCGACGGCGGCTCAGCCGGGGCTGAAGCCCCTGCCGCGGCTTGGCCCCAAACCTCCGCCCATAGGCCAGGAGGTGTTTGCCTCCCCCCTCACCCCCCCAACCCGTACCCGCTTTGAGGCCGTCTGCCAAACCCTCGCCCGGCACCCCGTGGTGAAGGGCGATTTTGTGCAAACCAAACATTTGAGTCGCGTGGACCGCTTTCTGGTTTCGCAGGGCTTTTTTGCCGTGGACACGGCCCGCGGCATGCTGTGGGACACACGCGAACCCTTTGCCTCAACCACCGCCGTGGGCCTTAACTTTGTGGTGCAACACAGCCAGGGGAAAAGCACCCGCATGGACGCCTCCGGCAATGAAACTTTTTTGCGTATGGCCCAAACCCTGCGCGCGGTTTTCAGCGGGGACACAAAAACCCTCGACGAGGCCTTTGAGGTGTTTTTTAGGGAGGAAAAGGGGGTTTGGCTATTGGGGCTTAGGCCTAAGGAGGCCAGCCTTAAAAACTTCGTCCAGGCCCTTGTGCTGCAAGGCGACAGCGTGGTGCGCCAACTCCTCCTCCTTGAAAAAAACGGCGACAGCATTGCCTATGCCCTGTTTGCCCACAGCTTTCCTGCGGAGTTAAGCGCGGATGAAAAAGCCCTCTTCGGCCCCCCCTAAACCTCGGCGGCCCCCCCCCTGGCGCAGGCCCCTCCTGCTTTGGCTGCTCCTCCACGCGGGCCTCCCCCTCGCCCTCCTCCTTGCCCTAGCCCTAGGCCTCACCTCCCCCTCCCTGGACACCCAGCTGCTGGGGCTTTTGCCCCCCTCCCCCCATGGGCCCAACATGGCCGAGGCCGACGCCCTCTTCGCCCAAAACCACAGCCGAAATGTTGTCGTCCTCGTCAGCAGCCCCCACTTTGCCCAGGCCAAAGAGGCCGCTGCCCAACTCTACGCCGGGCTGTACAAACATACGGCGCCCCATGCCGCGCCGGGGGCCGCCCTCTTTGAGGAGCTTTCCCTCTTTGTGGACGAGAATGCCGTGGCGCAGCTTTCGGACTTTTTGCACGAATACCGCTATGCGCTGCTGGACGCGCCCACCGCCGCCCTGCTGGAGGCAGGCCAAGCCCAAACCCTCGCCGACGAGGCCCTGGCCTGGGCCTATGGCGCTTTGCACTTGGGGGGCCTTTCCCATATGGAGGAGGACCCTTTTCTCCTCTCTGAGAGGGCCTTGAGGGGGTTTCTCCAGGTTGCGTTGCTGAGCGGGGGGGGCCTCTCCCTCAAAGAGGGGGTATTAGCAACGGAGTGGGAGGGCAGGCACTATGTTTTGTTGAGGGCCAGGCTGAGCGGGGAGGGGGCCTCCCTCTCCAAGGGCGGGGGCATAGAGGAAATATACCGGGTATGCAGAGAGTTAGAGGGGGCAACCGGGGACTTAGCAGGGGCTGGAAAAGCCGGGGGGGAGGGGAATAACCCCCACGGGGGAATAGGGGAAGAAGCTGCCCCCCCCCTCGCCTTCTCCTTCTCCGGTATTCCCTTCCACAGCTATGAGAGCGCCTCCGGGGCCCAAAAGGAAATAACCCTCCTCAGCAGCCTCACCCTCGGCCTCCTCCTCCTTATTTTCCTATGGGTATTCCGCTCCCCCTGGCCGGTAGCCGCCATCGGCCTGTCTACCCTCCTCTCCCTCGCCATGGGCCTCTGCGCGGCCCTCCTCGTCTTTGGCCGCGTCCACATTTTGGCCCTGCAATTGGGCCTGTGCCTCATTGGGCTGAGTGTGGACTATACCCTGCACTTTTTCGTCAAGCGCAGGGCCGCGCTGGGCCCGGCCGCGGACGGCGCGCTGCGGCGCGGCATTGGGGTGTGTTTTGTCTCCTCCTTCGTCTGTTTTCTCCTGTTTCTCTGGGCGCCCTTCGCCATTTTGCGGCAGTTTGCCCTTTTTGCCGCCGTGGGGCTTTTGAGTGCCTACCTCACTACCCTAGCGCTATTGGCAGGGGGGTGGGGCCTCTTTAGGCTTTTCTCTAAGCCTTCTTCTGCTGGCCCCCTGGCTTCCTCCGCTGGCCCCACGGGTGTCCACACCTCTGGTAACCCTCCCACGGGTGTCCCCCCCTCTGCTGTCTCCCCCTCTGCTGTCTCCCCCTCTGCTGTCTCCCCCTCTGGTGTCTCCCCCTCTGCTGCCCCTCTAGCGGCTAACCTTAGGGGGCCCCTGTTTTCCCCTAAAATTTCGAAGGCCCTTTTAGCGGGGTTAGCCCTGGTTTTTATAGGGGCCATAGGGGGGGGGCGGCATGGGCTAAAAATAGAGAATAACCTAGGCAGCCTCTATCGCCCTTCGCCTCAACTTTTGGCCTCGGAGCGTAGGGCCTCAGCCCTATTGGGCTATGGCGCGGCCAGTGGTTTTTTGCTGGGGGGGGACTCTCTGGAGGAATTGTTGCAGAGGGAGGAGTTGTTTTTAGGGGAGTTAGAGGCGGCCGGGGAGGGGGGTTTTTGGGGGGCCTCTCGGCTGATACCCTCCCTCAAAACGCAGAAAGCGCGCTATGAGGCGGCCGCCCACTTGCGGGGTTTGGCCAAGGCCCAATATGAGGCCTTGGGGTTTTGGGGGGAGGAGGCAGCCGAGTTTGAGGAAACCTATGCCGCCCTTCATGGCCACTATGCCCTCCCCTCTAAGGCCCCCCCCTTGCTGGCGGGGCTGGTTTCCAACCTGTTGGTGGAGGCCCCCAGTGGCCGCTGGTATTCCATGTTGTTGCCCCTGGGGGCGAAAGCGGCGCCCGGTGTTGAGCAGAAGGCGCGCCTGGCCGCGCTGGCAAAGCCCCATGGGTGGGTGGGGTTGCAAAACAAGGCGGAGGACATTTCTGCGGCATTGGACAGCCTGACGGCCACGTTATTAGGGCTTTTAGGCCTCGCTTTTATTTTGGTCGTATTGGGCGTAGGCATTTATTATGGCCATTGGCCCCAAACCCTACGTGTAGCGGCCACGCCGGTTTTTGCGGGGCTGGCCTGTTTGGCCATGCATGCCTTTTGGGGTTTACCCATTTCCTTTTTTAGCATGACGGGGTTTATCCTCGTCCTAGGTTTAGGTTTGGACTACGTATTTTATTTTAACGAGGACGCGGCGATGAAAGCGTCCTTGTCGCCGGGCCGCAAAGCCACCACCTTAGCAGTCGTCCTTTCCTATGCCACCACAGCCCTTTCTTTTGGCGCGCTGGCGTTAAGCAGTTTTGCGCCCGTCCGTCTCGTCGCCCTATCGGTATTGTCGGGGTTAAGTGCGGCTTTTTTGTGGGCTATGTTGGGGAGGCGATAGAAAAGCCTCCCCTAACCATCCGGGCGAAACAAATGTTTTCCCCCCTCTCTGAGGGCCAACAGAAATTAAACCCCCATGTCACTCATGGGAATTTCCAGTTGCATGCCGTCATTGGCCACTTCAACCGTACCTTGGAAGCCGGCCTTGGCTTGGCCAACCAAGGGGGAAGTGTCCATGTGGAAGCGTGAGGAGAGGTGGGTCAGCAAGAGGCGGTTGGCCTTGGCGAGTTGGGCTGTTTCTCCGGCCTCGCGGGCTGTGGAGTGTTTGGTTTGCACCGCGCGCGCACGTTCCTCTTCCGAGAAAGTCGCCTCATGAATCAACACATCCGCGCCGGCAGCCGCTTGAGCGAAGAGTGGGTTTGGGCGCGTATCCCCGGAAATGGCGAGGATGCGGCCTTTGCGTCTTTCACCCATCACCTGTGTCGGCAACACCGTCTCGCCATATTTGTTTTGCACGGCATGGCCTTGTTGCAAGCGTCCAAAGTCAGGCCCGGGGGCCACCCCGAGGCGCAAGGCGGCTTCCAAGTCAAACCGTCCTGCCCGGCTGTTTTCTTTCAAAACAAAACTGAGGGCGGGGACGCGATGGTCGGCGCGCACGGCGCAAACCGACAGGCCGAGGAAAGGCAGACATTCGTCGCCGTTCAGCTCGACAATGTCCACGGGGAAAGCCAGCTTTTCAATTCCGAGGTGCAAGGCTGCCGAAAGAATGCGTTTGGCCCCCACAGGGCCGAACAGTTGCATGGCCTCCGTACGCCCTCCCATGCCCAGGGTACGCAAGAAGCCGATGATGCCGAGGTAGTGGTCCGCATGGAAGTGCGTAAAAAACACCCTAGAGACCGCAAAGCCTGTCCCATAGCGAATCATCTGCCGTTGGGAGCCTTCTCCGCAGTCGAACAGAAACAACTCCGAGTCCGCCTTCACCACGAGGCCTGAGACATTGCGCTGCAGCGTAGGGGCTGCAGCGGAGGTACCCAGGAAGGTGAGGCGGAGGAGGGAGAGGCCGTTGCTTGCCATGGGAGGGGTTTAGGGGCACTTCTAGGAAGCAGGGCTTGAAGCGGAGTCGGGGTTAGAGTCAGAGTTAGGGGGGGAAGCCTCCTGGGCGCTGTCCTTAATCCGCATGCCATAGAAGGACTGGTATACGAAAAAGCATGCAGCGACGAAGAAGGCGGCGGACAGCCCCAAAGTCATGTTGGTGGGGACAAACCATTTTCCATCCTCTTGCGCGCCGAGGGAAATGGCCAACTCCACAGCCAGCAAACCGAAGAGGGTAGTAAATTTAATAATGGGGTTTAAAGCTACCGAAGAGGTATCCTTAAAGGGGTCCCCTACCGTATCGCCGATAACGGTTGCCGCGTGCAACTCAGTGCCCTTGGCTTGCAACTCCGTTTCAACGAGTTTCTTGGCATTGTCCCATGCGCCGCCTGCATTGGCCATAAAGAGGGCCTGGAAGAGGCCGAAGAGGGCGATGGAGATGAGGTAGCCGATGAAGAAGGCCGGCTCAAAACAAGCAAACGCGAGGGTAGCGAAGAAGACGGCGAAGAAAATATTACGCATGCCTTTTTGCGCATAGAGGGTACAAATTTCGACGACGCGCTTAGAGTCTTTGACGGAGGCTTTGCTGGTGCCGTCGAGTTTAATGTTTCGTTTAATAAACTCCACTGCGCGATAGGCGCCCGTAGCCACCGCCTGCATAGAAGCACCCGTAAACCAATAAATAACGGCGCCGCCGGCAACCAGGCCCAGCAAGAAAGGCGCATTCACCAGAGACAAAAATTGCAAGCCTTCGCTCAGGCCCTGGGTTACCGAGAAGAGGATGGAAAAAATCATCGTCGTCGCGCCGACAACCGCGGTGCCGATGAGCACAGGTTTGGCGGTGGCCTTGAAGGTATTGCCCGCGCCGTCGTTTTCTTCGAGGAAGAGTTTGGCCTTGTCGAAGTCAGGCTCAAAACCGAAGTCCTTTTTCACCTCTTCTTTGACATTGGGGACTTCTTCAATGAGCGACAACTCATAAATGGACTGGGCGTTGTCCGTCACAGGGCCATAGGAGTCGACAGCGATGGTAACAGGCCCCATGCCGAGGAAGCCGAAGGCAACCAGGCCGAAGGCAAAAATAGGGGAAGGATCGATGGTGGTGCCCGTCAGGGGGAATAAAACCTGAAGTCCATGTAGAGAAGTCCAATAGGCTAAGCCCATAAGGCCAACCATCACCATACCCAGCCAATAGGCGCTGAAATTGCCGGCAACCAAGCCGGAAATAATATTCAGCGAAGCGCCGCCCTCTTTGGAGGCGGTGACGACTTCCCGGACATGGCGCGAGCCGGTGGAGGTGAAGGCTTTGACCATTTCGGGAATGACCGCGCCTGCGACGGTGCCGCAAGTAATAATAAGGGACAGTTTCCACCACAAGCCGGAGTCGCCGGCGATGCTGGGGATAAGCAGCCAGGAGACGAGGAAAGTCATACCGATAGAGACGATAGAGGTAATATAAACCAATTGGGTTAAGGGCTTTTCAAAGTCCATTTGGGGTGCGTTTTTATATTTGGCTTTTTGGACGAAGGCGTTGAGCAGATAGGAGAGGAAGCTGGTCAAAATCATCGTCACGCGAATGGCAAAAATCCACACGAGCAGTTGGGTTTGAACCTGCGAAGAGCCTGCCGCAGCCAGCATAATAAACGTAATGAGGGCCACACCCGTGACGCCATAGGTTTCGAAACCGTCCGCGGAAGGGCCCACGGAGTCGCCGGCATTGTCGCCGGTACAGTCGGCGATGACGCCGGGGTTTCGCGCATCGTCCTCTTTAATTTTGAATACAATCTTCATCAAGTCAGAGCCGATGTCGGCAATTTTTGTGAAGATGCCGCCGGCAATGCGCAGGGCGGAGGCGCCCAGGGACTCGCCGATGGCAAAGCCGATGAAGCAAGGCCCGGCGAGATAGCCGGGCACGAAGCAGAGGATGGCAAGCATGAGAATGAGTTCCACCGAAATCAACATCATTCCGATGCTCATGCCTGCTTTGAGGGGAATGTCATAGGTGAGGAAGGGGCGGCCGCGCAAGCTGGCAAAGGCGGTACGGGAGTTGGCAAAGGTATTGACGCGGATGCCGAACCAGGCGACGCAGAAGCTGCCGGCAATCCCCAGGAGGGAGAAGAAGAGGATAATGGCAACGCGCATGGCGATGGGGACTTGTTGAGCGGCTTCGTTTCCTGTGGAGTCATGAGCGGGAGCCAGGAAGCCGAAATACCAAACCATGATGGCGCCGATAAACAACTCTAGGAACAGGATAAACTTCCCCTGAGTCAGCAGATAGGTTTTGCAGGTTTCATAAATAAGCTCTGAAATTTCTTTCATCGCCTTGTGGACAGGCAAATTTTTCAGTTGGGAATATTGAATGAAACTGAAGATGACGCCGATGAAGGACAGTCCAATTCCCACCATCAACAGCGTCTTCCCGTCCACATTCCCGAGAAAGCTTACTTTAGACAAATCCGGCAAAACCAGGTTGGCTTCCGATGCGAATGCCAGCCCAGGAAGCAGAGCCACCAGAAAGCTCCAAAACTTTTTATACGTCAACATCGCTTCTCCTTTGGGTATGCCGCGGCGCAATAACATGAGCCGAACCAAGAATTAGAATTATTTTGCGAAGAGGCCAAATGAGGACACACAAAAGACGCCCACACAAGCCTTTTGGGCAAAATGTGCGCGTCTTTTTATATTTTTCAAGCAAACTTAGGCGCTCTTTAGGAAAAGAGGGGGTTATTTCCGGGGTTTCGCAGGCACCACGACGACATGGGCCGTAGAGCCTAAAATTTTTCCACCCGTCAAGGGCTCCGCGCGTCCTTTGAGGAATTGGGCCAAGAAAGCCTCCGCCCTGGCATAGAAGTCGGTACGGTTTTCGGGGCGGGCAAAGCCGTGTCCCTCATCCGAATAGAGGACATAAGTGACAGGCAAGCCATTTTTCTTCATGGCTTCCACAATTTGTTGAGACTCTGCCTCTTTGACTCTGGGGTCATTTTTGCCATGGGCGATGAGGAGGGGGATTTTAATTTTATCAGCGGAGAAGAGGGGGGAGGCTTTTTTTAGAAGCTCCTGGTCCTTAGGGTCATCAATATTACCCATCCGTTTATCAAAGGTAGCCCGCATAGGTTTCCAATAGGGGGGGATGGATTGGACGAGCGTCATCAGGTTGGAGGGGCCGACAATATCGACGGCGCAGGCAAAGACGTCGGAGCTGAACGCGGCGCCGGACAAAGCGGCATAGCCGCCATAGCTGCCGCCCATGATGCAGACTTTTTTAGGGTCCGCGGTTTGGCGTTTGACGGCCCAGTTAACGGCGTCGAGCAAGTCCTCGTGCATTTTTTTGCCCCACTGTTTGGCGCCGGCATTGAGGAAGTCCTTGCCGAAGCCCGTAGAGCCCCGGTAATTGACTTGCAGGACGGCATAGCCGCGGTTGGCGAGCAATTGGACTTCAGCGTCATAGCCCCAAGAGTCGCGCGCCCAGGGTCCGCCGTGGACGAGGAGGACCATGGGGAGGTTTTTCCCGGAGGACTCGGGGGGCAGGCTCAAATAGGCGAGCATATGAAGGCCATCCCGCGTAGGAATATTAAAAAATTCCATTTTAGCGAGTTTAGCCCCTTCCAATTTAGGCCGGTTAGAGAAGAGGAAGGTAGGGGTTTTGCTCTCCCGGCTATAGAGGTAATATTTAACCGGGCCATGGGAGCGCTCCGAAGCCACCGTCCAGAGTTTGTCGGCCAAGTCGCGGCTGACGAGGCTGAAGACGCCCTCGTCGAGTTTTTTGAGGACTTCGAAGTCCGCCCAAATGTCTCTGTCTTTAATGTCCCAAACGGGTTTACCCGCGTCATAGGAGACGGCCTGAATATGGTGTCGGGTAGGGTGTACCAAAATACCATGGCTATCGACACGTGGGTTATGGGCAATGGGTGTTTCTATCCCCTGCGCCAAGTCCAGCTGGACAATGCGCTCCGTATTGCTGCCGAGGGTAGTAGAGAGATAGGCTTTGTCGCCTTGCTCATTGAAGCCGATGATGCTGACTTCTTCCTCCCAGCCGACTTTAAACAATGTCTTCCAAGGCGTGTCTGCCGAAGGGCGGATGCGGATTTCTTTTTCACCGGAGGGGAGTTGGGCATAGGCGCCTCGGACAACGAGGTTGTTGTCCACATCCCACCCAATGACGTCCCCCGGGTTTTGGGTATCGGGGGTGAGGGCGCCCGTAGCCAGGTTCAGGCGATAGACGTCAAACAGTGTCCTATTGCGAAGGTTAAGGGTGATGAGCACCTCATTGGGTTTTTTATGGCTAACGCCCACAACCCCCGTACGCACGTCCTGAAAAGCCGTATAAGAGCGTATCGACTTGGTGTGCACGTTAACGCCGAACAGTTGCCAATTTTCATTGCCGTCCACGTCCTGCATATAGAGCAGGTGTTGGTTGTCATAGGCCCAGAAGAAGAAGCGGATGCCGCGCTTTTTGTCTTGGGTGAGGACGCGCTCATCCTGCTTGTCGATGCTGCGTACCCAGACTTGCAAGACATTGTTTCTGTCTGGAGCAAGATAGGCCAGCCATTTGCTGTCCGGAGAAATTTTCGGCGACGCCCATTCAGGGTTTCCCAAAAGTGTGTCGCGAGGAATCAGCGGAACTTCCGCCCATGCAGCCGAAAAACCAACCAAAGTCGTCATTACCATCGCCTTTACATTCAAAAGAGTCTCCTCCTTGGCAAAAATTCTCACGCCCGGCACACATTCCCGCCAACCCAACCCCACCCATGTGCACAAGCACTGGACACCCACCACCGTGTGAGACACGGTAGTGGGTACGTTATACAGCAAATGTTTTAAGAGCCCATACGTCCTGCTTCAAAGAATATTTTAAAAGCCTATACCTTTATATTGCTATGACGAAAGAAAGTCGACGTCTCCGTTTGCCGAACCTCCCTCTTGTGAGCAAAGAGCAGCTGCAAAACCCTTCTGCGTTGTGTCCTTTTATTGAGCATACCTTGCTGAAGGCGGATGCGACACGGGCCGATGTGGAGCGTCTTGCCGAGGAGGCCATTCAATTTGGCTTTGGAGGCGCATGCGTCAACGTTTGCCAGCTTGAAACTTTGGTGAAGGCTTTGGGCAAGGCCCCTGTGCGGGCGGTGGCCGTGGTGGGTTTTCCGTTGGGGGCGACTTTGCCGGAGGTGAAGGCCTTTGAAACACGCGAAGCGGTAAGGCTAGGGGCGAAGGAGATAGACATGGTTATTAACCTAGGGGCCCTCAAGGAGGGGGACGATGCCTACCTAGGCTATGACATAGGCGCGGTTGTTAAAGCCGCGGGGGACGCCTGGGTGAAAGTCATTATAGAAACGGGTTTGCTGACAGAAGCCCAGAAGGAAGCGGCGTGTGTGGTTGCCAAGGCGGCGGGGGCGCACTTTGTGAAAACCTGCACAGGTTTTGCGCAGGGCCAAGCGACTGTGGCCGACGTTGCGTTGATGCGCCGTGTGCTAGGGGCGGGCATGGGGGTGAAGGCCTCCGGGGGCATTGCAACAGCCGAGGCGGCAGTGGCTTTGTTGTTGGCGGGGGCCAACCGTCTGGGCACCTCTTCGGGGCTAAAGTTGCTACAGAATGGTTTTTAAACGGAGGAGACAGCCGTGGACGACAAAACCTTATTGGAGTGTGCGCTGGCCTGGGCGAGGGAGGATGTGGACGCGGGGGATGCGCAGTTATTGGAGGCGTGGGCAAGGGAGGGAAACATTTCTGCTTTGCGCTCCTGTATGGCGGGGCCTTTGCGTTTTGGCACAGCGGGGCTGCGTGGGGTGGTAGGCCCCGGAAGCAACGCGATGAACCGCTCCGTCATACGCAAGGCAAGCTTGGGGCTAGCGCGCTATTTAAAGAAGCAGGTGGAGGGGGCGCAGGGCCGTGGAATAGTAGTAGGCCGGGACGTACGCAAGCTGAGCGACGTTTTGGCGATGGAGGCGGCGGGGGTATTTTTAGCCGAGGGTTTTAACGTATTTTTTTGGGAGGAGCCCTGTCCGACGCCGCTGGTGCCCTTTGCGTTGTTAAGGCTGGGGGCGGCGGCCGGCGTTATGGTGACAGCGAGCCACAACCCCCCGGCCTACAACGGCTACAAGGCCTACTGGGGGAATGGCGCCCAAATGATTCCGCCGCATGACGAGGGTATTGCGCAGGAGATGGCGCGCACAGGCCCTGCGAAGGAGATTCGCTGCCTATTTTTGAGCAAAGCGCCCCAGCGGCCGAGGGCAGCGAGGGGGGCTAGCGGGGGCAGCGAGGGGGCAATAGGGCAGTGGGAGGGTGCAGTGGGGGTTAGTGAAGGGGTTAGTGAAGGGGGTCCTAGGGAGGGCTACTATACCCCCCTAGGGGAGGAGATGGCGGGGGCCTACAAGGAGTGGGCCCTGGGGTTACGCCTATGGGGAAATGGGGCGCCGTTAAAAATAGCCTACACGGCGATGCATGGCATAGGGGCCTCCTGGGTAGAGGGGCTTTTACGGGAGGCGGGCCATAGGGAAATATACCGAGTGGAGGCCCAGTGTACGCCGGACGCTGCGTTTCCGACGTTGCCTTTTCCGAACCCTGAGGAGGCGGGGGCATTGGATTTGGCGATGGAGCTGGTAGAGGCGCGTCAAGCGGGGTTGTTGTTGGCGAACGATCCGGATGCGGACCGTCTTGCGGTGGGCGCGCGGGACGCCCGGGGAAGGTTTCGTATGTTTTCGGGCAACGAGTTGGGCGTCCTCTTGGGGTATTGTTTGTTGAAGGAGAAGGCGTGGAGCAAGCCTTTGCTGTTGAGCACCGTTGTTTCCACTACTCTGTTGAGGCGGATGTGTGAGGCCCTGGGCGCGAGGTATGAAGAGACGCTGACGGGTTTCAAGTGGATAGCGAACCGTGCCCTTGAATTGGAGCGTGAGGAGGGTTGTGAATTTGTTTTCGGTTTTGAAGAAGCGCTGGGTTATTGCACAGGCAAGGCCATTCGGGACAAGGACGGCATTTCCACGGCATTGTTGGTGGCCGATTTGGCTTCGCATTGTGCTGCGCAGGGCATGACGCTTTGGGACTATTTGGAGCAGATTTTTCGGCGTTTTGGGTTTCATGCTTCCAGGCAAAAGAGTTGGACTTTTTCTGGAGGGGAGGCTGTGCAGAAAATGTTTGCTTTCATGGAGGGTTTGCGCAAGGCTCCGCCATGGAAATTGGGTGGGCACAGGGTGGTTTCCACGTGTGACTACCAAACAGGACGGTGTGTGACTGGCTCAGAAACTGTGCGGCTTGGCTTGCCGCCTTCCAATTTGGTGGCCTTTATTTTAGAGCAAGGGCACCGTGTTTTGGTACGCCCCTCGGGCACAGAGCCGAAGATGAAGGTTTATATGGAGTGGTGTGAGCCTTTGCGAGGCGCAGAGTCTTTGGAGGAAGCGGCCTTGCGTGCGCAAGAAGGCCTTGTTGGTTTGGAGAAAGATTGTTTGCAAAAATGGTTTTCCCCCTCACTGGAGTGTCTATGAGCATGACAAAAAAGCATTGGATGATTTTGGGACTTTTCTTATTAGCTCCAACGGCGTTTGCGGCGGAGGAAGCGGATTCGAACTCTTTTGGGATTTTGGGTGGATTTTCGACGAACAAAAATATGGTATTGCAGGCAGGTGTTGGTTTACCGGGGTTACAGACGAAGTTTTTGATAGGCATATTGTCCCAGTTAGACGTAGGAGGCATTCTCGAATTAAACTGGGCGGACATACACGGTGGTGATTTTGCTTTACGTTTCCAAGGGGCGGTACGTTATGCCTTTTATAACTCTGGCCGTTTGGGGTTATCAGCGGGGATGTCGCCGGGTTTACGTGTAGAATTTGTAGGAAACAATGCAGGGACTTTTATTGACGTTCTTTTGCACATGGATTTTAGCGCCGGCATTCGAATAACCCCCCAACTGACAGCGGTAGTGGCATTTGAGATTCCGTTGGAGCTTTGGACGAAGGGAGAATTCTCTGCCTATATTCCTTTGGTAGCAGCAACGGGTTTGGAATATGGCATAACGTCTTCGTTGAAGCTTTGGTCCATGGTTCGGGCCGGCCATGGGTTTTCAACCCTAACGGGAAGCAACAGTTGGGCAGGAAGGCTAGCGGGAGCAGGCGGTCTGGGAGGCGGAGGGGGCACCCAGGGAGGGCTCTTCAGTTTCCATGTAGGTGCTGCCTTCGCGTTTTAATTCAGCCTAGGCTAACTTAAGCTGCTGCGACACACGGGTAGAAATGTGGAGGTTTGCGAGCTGGGGGTGAGGGGGTTTCTGCTGGCAGACCCCCCCTCACCCCCGTCCAATGGGGCATGGAGACATCTGCCTGCACCCTTCCCATAAAACCGGCTAGACTATTCCCGTACGGGAATGGCCTTAATGGCGGCCTTTCCATCCTTAATCTGCACCAGAAAGCGCACCGCCTTGCACGGGTGTTTGGACAGGACACTGCTTTTGCTGGCTTCAAGCTTGGCTTTGAAGCGCTCAAAGTCCATGTTGTCTGTTTCCTGGTTGCATTGCTTTCTGACGCGCAAAAACTCAACGAATACATTCCGCCACTCTGACATCTCCGGCCCCTCCACAAGAGAAACCCCTTCTCCTGCGAGAGAGGAAGGCTCCGACAAAAAATCTGCCCCCAAGAAACGCTCCGCCTCTTCGCGCAAAGTCGCTTCAAACACAGCTGCCGGATTTTCAAAAGGCGCATGGTCTTCCCCCAAAACTTCTTCAGGCTGCACAGCCTTGCCGCGCAAACCCAGGGCCATGGGGGCTTCTTCTGTGCCGGGCATGGACAGGAAGTCCAAAGCAGGCGCAGGCGGCATGGACTGCTCCACGGGCAAAGAAGCATGTGTTTCCCCCCAAGCTTCTTCAAGCTGCTCCACTTCGCTGCGCACACCCAGGGCAATGGGCGCTTCTTCTGTGCCAGGCATGGACAAGAAGTCCAAAGCAGGCGCAGGCGGCATGGGCTGCTCCACGGGCAAAGAAGCATGCGTTTCCCCCCAAGCTTCTTCAAGCTGCTCCACTTCGCTGCGTACACCCAGGGCAATGGGCGCTTCTTCTGTGCCGGGCATGGACAAGAAGTCCAAAGCAGGCGCAGGAGGCATGGGCTGCTCCACGGGCAAAGAAGCATGCGTTTCCCCCCAAGCTTCTTCAAGCTGCTCCACTTCGCTGCGTACACCCAGGGCAATGGGCGCTTCTTCTATGTCAGGCATGGATATGAAGCCTATAGAAGGCTCGTGCACCACCCTGGACAGCTCCGCTTGCAAAAACTCCGGCGGCGGCAACACTGGGGGCTGCTCCGGCTGCAAAAGCTTCGACAGCTCAGGAGACATTTGGAGCGGCTCTGCTTGCAAAAACCTCGGTGACTCCGACAACGCCGGCAAAGGCGTTTCCAAAAACGGCTCTTCTGTTTTGGGTGCAGTAACTTCTTTGGAAGGCCCAACGGCGCGGGGAGGTGAAGACGGCAATGCAAAGGCTTTCTCCGCCATCTCTGCCTCCTCTGTCTCCTCTTCGCTGGAGGCTGCCTTGGACTTGGCAGGGAAAACGACAAAACCCAACAAAACCCCCACCAAAAATACAGCCAACCAGCCATAAAAAACCGCCTGCTGCGCAGCCAGGAGCGCTTCCTGTGTGGCTGGGGTGCCAAGCACAACCACCAATTCCGCCTTGTCGGAGAAAGCTTGGCGCGCTGCCACTTCACTCGAAGCAAGCTGCGCTGAAGTCCCCCAAAATACGCTGAGGAACCCCCCTCCCCCCCCTTGCTTTAGCATGCCTGCACTGCCAGGTTGAATGTTGGCAACAGCCGCGTTGAGCAAAGAGAGAGAACGTGTGGGCGAAGACTGGCCTGCCTGCACAATAAATTTGCCCGAAACAACTACCCCCAAGGCCAAGGCCGAGCTGCGCTTCAACTCTTGGGCAAGGCCGGCTTCCCCAAAAGGCACAACAGGCCCCCCTATCCACAGGCTCATGCCGCTCTCCACCCCTAAGGGCGGCTCTACGGGGAAAAATACCTTTAAACCATTCTCCATCTCCACCACCTCCCGACGACGCGCAGCATCCTCTATCACCTGCCTCGCAGAATTCCCAAAAGCCTTTTCTGACCAATTCTTGCCCACCAACCACAAAGTCTTCCCGGAAGCCTTCTCTGCAAGCAAGGCCATGTCTTCTGCACCCCATATGGAGGTTTCTTCCAGCAATGCAGACAAACGCTTGGAAACCTCCGACAGAGAGGAAACTCTGCCCGTACCAACCACAACTTGCTTCAATGCCGAAGCATTTGCCAAAGAAGCATAGGGAGAAACCGGCAGCTGCGCTGTTATGGCTCGCGCCGTCTGCAAAGCCAAAGCCTCCGCATCGGCTTGGCCCCTGCTCGCCCAATACGAAAAAACTTGCGAGAAACCAAACCAAGCAAGAATCATCGTGCATAAAAAGAAAATAAAAAACTTTGTCCTCAACATTCTTCTTCCCTCGCTTAGGGTCCTTCTGTGGACTTTGTCACAGGTGGTTTCTGCATACGCTCTTCAAACTGGGCCTTGGACGGCTTCTTCAACTCATATACCGCAACCCCTTCAATCGTCCAACTGGCATAGGAAAGCTGACGACGAATAAAACGCTCTATGGGCTCATCCACTACCTTCTTGGCGCTACGGGAAGCATGCCGAAGCAGGGGGGCCTTGGCACCATGCACCAATAAACCCAAATGACGGACACGTGTTATACGCTTGGGTAAGTCCGCTCGAATAAACACCACCACACTCCCTTCAGGCAGCTTTGAAAACAACGGCAGCGCCTCCTCCAAGGCTATCATCTCCGTGCTGAAATGGCCCAAAAGACGCGCCTTGCCCGAAAGCCCCAAAGCCTTCCCCTCCGCCTCCTCCCATGTCTCCAAACTTAGCCGCTTCTGCGCCCGCTGCACAGACACCTGCGGAAAAGAGGCCGCAAGGCTCTTCAAATAGCCCTTCTTCAGGTTTAACGGCAGCCATTGCGCCTCCATCAGGTGGTTCCGGGCTTCATATTGAGGAATTCCCTCCGCATAGCGAATGTCGTTGAGAAGGGGCAACACTTCCTCCCATGTGTCCGCCAAACTCAAAGCCATGGTTTGCTCAACAAAAGTTAAACAGTCCACCGCATCCCAGCGAAACAGTGGGTCCGCGTCTACCCCCTCCCCCTCCCCTAGGGGAGAAAAAACATAGGGCGTCCCTAAAAAACCCGCGCTTATTTCCAATACCCTTTGCTGCAAAGCGTGGGACTCCATCTGCTTCCAACGCTGCAAACGCGCTTCCTCACCCATTTGCCACCAGGGCAATGCCAATAAAATGCCCAGCAACCCATAAACGTTCAATGCCGTTTCTCCTTCGAGGCCACGCCGCCCAAAACCTGTTGCACCTTGGCCAAGGCCTCCTCATATATGCTCACTTCCATGCCTTCACTCTGTTCCACTCTCTTCTCAAGCCATAAGCGCGCGGACTTGTCTCCCCAACACGCCGCCAAAACCGCAGCCTGCGCTGCCAATGGGGCTTCGCGCTCCTGCATCATACCGCGCAATAATACCAGCGCTTCCGCTTTCCAACTTTTGCTCGGCACAGCCTCTTGCAAACTGTGCAGCGCCTGTGCACATTCGCCGCTTTCTTGAGAATTCAAATGGGGCTTTAGCCACTTCCATCCACTGGCCTCCCCCATGGCCAACAAAGCCCTCGCCGCAGCCCAACGTGTGCTCTCCGAAGAGTGCGTCAAAAAACCCTGAATGACAGAAAGGTGCTTCTTGGCCTCCAACAGCCCCAAAGCCCAAAGCATCTGCTCTCTCGCCTCCGGCTCAGGCTCCACCTGCAG
Source organism: Cystobacterineae bacterium (assembly GCA_009781495.1). Lineage (GTDB taxonomy): Bacteria > Myxococcota > Myxococcia > Myxococcales > Myxococcaceae > WRKR01. The sequence continues at coordinate 1,946 of WQYA01000029.1, read as the reverse complement.
CGCCGCCAACAGAGGCTCTTGGGCTGCTTTCTGTTTCAATCGCCCCAAGGCCGTGGCCGCCTCCCTACGCAAAGCCAAACGCTCGTCCTCCAACATGCTCACAAGGCCCGGCAGCGCTTCTTTGACGCGCAACTGCCCAAGGGCCTTCGCAGCCGACATACGCAAATAGGCATCTTCGCCTTTAAGAGAGTTTAGGAAATAATATGCAGAAATAGGCTGGGACAACAAAACCAATAAGTCCACCAGACGCTGCTGCGTGGGCGCCTCCATCGGCTTTTGAAGCATCTCCAACAACAACACAGCAGCCCCTTTCTGGACGCCTAGGGTTTGCATACGGTGGGCGGCCGAAGCGGGGGAGCAAGTCCTCATCTGCAGCTCTGCAATGAGTTGGCGAGCTTCATCCAAAGGTTCCGTCGTGTTGCCGCCTGCCAACGAAACCACCCCTAGCCCCCCCCATAACAACACATAAGCCCTTAAACCCATAGCCCCTTAAGTCTATGCAAAACTTTAGGGGGGCTACAAGTTAAACCTCCGGCTACCCTACCCCCCCTACCCCCCCTAGCAGGCCCTTGGGAATGCCATTTTCCCTATTTGCTGGCGGCAAACGAGTTTTTGAGTCACAAAAAAGGTGTCGCTTTGGCTAAAGGAATAAACTCTTCCCGCTATGAAACTTCCTGAAAATAACCGCCTCACATATGCCCTCGTCCATTCTAGCGGACGACATAAAACCTGCCCGGAGGACTTTCGAGTCGAAGAAATCCCCGCCTATGAAGCTTGCGGCGAGGGGGAGCACCTCTTTGTCCAAATTGAAAAAACCAACCTCACCACCCCCGAGGCCGCAAGCTTGTTGGAAAAAGCCGCAAAGCTTCCCGAGTCGTCGGCAAGTTGGGCAGGCCTCAAGGACAAATATGCTGTATGCCGCCAAACGCTTTGTCTGCCCGCTCAAGCCCAGGAAGCTTTGCTTGGGTTTTCAAACCCTGAGTTGCGCATTCTCTCCATGAAACGCCACAGCAATAAGTTGAAGACAGGGCACTTGAAAGCCAACCGCTTTGTGGTGGTGCTGCGCCAACTGAGCAACCCCGACGCAGCCGTGCTTTGTTTTGAGCAACTTTTGAAAACAGGGTTTCCCAATTTCTTCGGGCAACAACGTTTCGGACAGGACAACGCCCGCCGCGGCTTTGCTTGGCTCAAACAGGAGCGCTTGGCGCGGTGGAATGCCTTCCAAAGAAAAATGTATCTCTCGGCAGTCCAGTCCGCACTGTTTAACCAGCTCCTCAACCAACGCCTTCAGGAGGGCGCTTTTTTCTCTGTACTTGAAGGAGACGTGCTCAAAAAATATGAAACCGGCGGCGAATTCGTCTGCCGCAACGCCAGTGAAGACCAGCTTCGGTTTGAGCAGTTTGAGTTGTCGCCTACCGGCCCCATGTATGGCCCTAAAATGACTTTTGCCGAAGGAGAAACCGCGGCCAAAGAAGCTGCTTTGCTGACGGAGTCCGGGCTTTCTATGGCGCACTTTAAACGGCTTGGCCCCCTCGCCCGCGGAGCGCGACGGCCTTTTCGGGCTTTGCTGGAAGACGCCTCCTTCAAGGCCTTTGAAGACCAACTGGAGTTGTCATTTAGTTTGGCTTCGGGGTGTTATGCTACTTCGGTTATTTATGAGGTTATGGATGAAGTTTTGCCTTAGAGGGTGGCTTTTTTGGGCCTGCGGCCCGGGCTATTTCTAAAAACAATTCTTCTGCCCTCCGGGCAGGGTTTTGGGTGCTGGGCCTGCGGCCCGGCCGTTTTTAAAAACAATTCTTCTGCCCTCCCGGGGGGGGGTTTTTGGTGCTGGGCCTGCGGCCCGGGCATTTCCGCTGCGCGGCTGCCGTAGGTTTCGCCTACCGGCGAGTCACTTTTTTGTGTGACAAAAAAGTAACCAAAAAAACACCCTCTGGGGCCCTGCCGGG
>WQYA01000028.1 GCA_009781495.1 Cystobacterineae bacterium | reverse complement strand
TTGTTGCCCCCTAACCCCCACCCTACCTCCCCCACCCCCCCCAACCCGCCCAACCCCCCCCCTAGGGGGAAAGTAACCCCCCCCAACCGCAAGCCAACCTCCCCCGGCGACGCGGCGGAGCCGCTCGGCGACGAGGTGGCCCCGCCCGGCGACGCGGCGGCAGCGCTTGGGGAGGTTTACCATGCGCGCATAGGCTTTGCCTTGCCTTCCATGGACTTGTCCAGGCTTGTACCCAAACTCTTGCAGGGGCCTGCCGCCAACCTCCTGTGCCAGGGCATTGCGCCGGAGGCGGAGCTTTCGCTGCTTCGCCTGGGCGGCTTGTCGCTGCTGGGGGTGCCCTTTGAGGTGAGCGGCGAGGCCGCCTTCGCCTTGGAGTCGGCCGGGCTTGGACGCAGCGTGTCCGTTAGCAACAACTATTTGGGCTATTTGGAAACCTCCGACAACGTGGAAGCGCATGCCGGAGAGTCCTCCTTGCAATATTTCAACAAAACCCTGTTGGAGCGCATGGTGCAGGCGGTTGACCCTTAGGACGGTTCCCCTTTCTACAGACCGGTTTCAATTTGACATGAGGTCGAGGCGGACGAGGCTTTTGTGAGGGGAGTGCACTTGAGTGCATGACCTGAGCAAAAACGAGTCCAACGAAGAGATCATGTCAAAGTGGAACCGGTCTAGGCCCCCCTCAACAGGCGCAACTCCCTTTGCGCCTCCATGTGCCCGGCCTCCAAAGCGAGGCATTGCCCAAACAGCTTCCGCGCCAGCGCCACCTCCCCCCGGAGTTTGGCCAAATGGCCCAAAAAATAATAGGTGTCGGCAAAGCCGGGGTTTTGACGCTTGGCCTTCTCTAAGTCCATCAGCGCCGCCTTCTCCCCATACCAGGGGATAAAACGCTTGGCATAACCCAAATAGGCCCAAAACTCCGCGGCCGCAGGGTTGAGTTGCGTGGCCTCCTGCAACAGCGGCAAAGCCTCCGCAAACCGGCGTGAGGAAACCATACGCGCAGCCCGCCTAAACAAGTCTTCCGCTGCAAATAAGGCCTCTAACCCTACCGGTTTAGCCCCGGCCAGTTTTAACAATAGGGCTTTACGCTCCTCCTCGTCCATTAAACAACGGTAAGCCGCCCCCAATTGCGAGAATACCTCCGCCGCCAAGCGCTTGGCTTCCTCCGAGGCCTCCGGCGGCAGCTTGTCCGGGTGAAACCGGCGTACCAACTCAAAATAGGCCCGCTTAATGGCCGGGCCCTCGGCCTCCCTGGCTACCCCCAATATGGAAAATGCGTCCTCTTTCTCCCAGGCCTCCTTCTGCGCCCTCAAACGCGCCTCCTGTGCAGCCTCCGCCGCAGGGGGGGCAGGGGTTTGTAGGGGCGTAGGGGCCAAGAGGTTTCCCGGCGGGCCGGCAGGGGGGGGGGTAGGGTTAGCAGCAGGGGGAGTAGGGATAGCAGTAAGGGAGACAGGGTTAGCAGCATGGGGAGCAGGGCTAACACCAGGGCTAGGGCTAACTCCCTCCACCTCTCTAGGGGAAGGGGCTAGGCTAACCCCCAGGTTAACGGGCGTAGGGGCCAGTGGGAAGCCCTCTGTCCCAGGGCTTGTCCCTGGGCCCTTTTCAAAAACGGCGAAGGGTTTGTCCGGAGGGGGGCTATGTCCCTCGCCTCCCTTGCTTTTTTCAAAAGCGGCGAAGGGGTTGTCCGGAGGTGGGCTATGCCCCTCCCCCCCTTTGCTTTTTTCAAAAACGGCGAAGGGTTTGTCCGGAGGGGGACTATGTCCCTCCCCCCCCTTGCTTTTTTCAAAAGCGGCAAAGGGGTTGTCCGGAGGGGGACTATGTCCCTCCCCCCCCTTGCTTTTTTCAAAAACGGCGAAGGGTTTGTCCGGAGGGGGGCTATGTCCCTCGCCTCCCTTGCTTTTTTCAAAAGCGGCAAAGGGTTTGTCCGGAGGGGGACTATGTCCCTCCCCCCCCTTGCTTTTTTCAAAAGCGGCAAAGGGGTTGTCCGAGGGGGGGCTATGTCCCTCCCCCCCCTTGCTTTTTTCGAAAGCGGCGAAGGGGTTGTCCGAGGGGGGGTGGGCGGAGCTGCCTCCTCTGGCCCTGGGGGGGGGTTGAGGCTCGCTGGGGGGTGTTTGGCGAAAACGGGGCCCCTTGGCCTCCGCAGCTCTTGGGGGAGCGGCCGAGGGGTGCCCCCCAGGGGGCCGGAAGCCCGCCGCGCTTGCCGGAGGCTGCTGGGTTGCCTCCATGCCACTCTGGGGGGGGAACAGACTGTCCGCGGAAGGCAAGGCCCACCTGTAGGGGGGGTAGGCCCTAGGGGAGGGGGCCTCCGCGGGCGGCGGGGTAGGCGGAGCTACCGTCAGTGCCGCGCTCAGCAGGGGTGAGCTGGGGGGTAGAGGGGAAGCTTTGGGGGGACCCGAAGCCCTGGGCGGGGCCGGCGTACGAACATAGGGGAACAGACTGTCCGCGGAGGGCAAAGCAGCGCCTGGGGGTGGAGGGGAAGCTTTGGGGGGACCCGAAGCCCTGGGCGGGGCCGGCGTACGAACGTGGGGGAACAACCTATCCGCGGAGGGCAGGGCCCAAGGTTTGGGGGGGTAGGCCCTAGGGGGGGGGGCCTCCGCGGGCGGCGGGGTAGGCTGGGCTACCGTCAGCGCCGCGCTCAGCAACTCTGGGCTGGGGGGGGTTAGGGCCGAGGGGTTAGCCCCCGGGGGGCTAGGCAGCTTCTGCGCCCACACTTCCTGCGGCAGCCATATTTCTGCCTGCCACAACATAAAGGCCACCCTGGCATAGGGCGCTTTTATGTCATAGGGGGGCAGGGCCTTGGCCGGTATGTCACAAAGCTGCAAATGCCGTAGGGCCTCATACTCGGCCTCCTCCCAAGGCAGGTTTTCGGCGAAGGCCACGTTGGGGCCTGCATGCCATGGCGTCTCCCAATGGGGCTGCAGGCGTTTTTGCAGCCAAGGCTCGGGTAAAGTCCGCAAGGCCGACAAAAACAACTCCCCATTGTCCATAGAGAGGGGGGTTGGCGTTTGGGGCAAGGAGGCTTGCCACACATAGCTGCCCTCCGTCCACAAAAACGCCCGGCTCAGCACCTGCCAAGCGACGCTGCGCAGGCATTGCAAAAGCTGGGCCTCCCCCATGTGTCCGGAGGCGAGGCGCGAGGCCAGCCATTCCTCTATGTGGAAGTCCGGCCTACCCAACTCCATGGGCGTCAACAGGCCTGCGGCCAAAAGCCAGCGCTCCCGGGAGTCTGTGGGCCAGGAGGAGTGTACGGCTTCCAGTTTCCCATTTTTCAAGACGAAACCCAGCTGCCCGTCCTCATTTTCCAAAAGCAAATGGCCTTGCGCGTTGGCCGCCGTCAGGCGGCTGAGCAACCTGAGGGGTGAAACCCGAGTCAGTTGGCCTGCGGCCGCTATGTCCGAAAAAGCTTTGCCTGCGGCTACAGGCAAGCCGACTTTGCTGGGGGGTGGCAGCAGAGAAAGCGCTGTCAAATCCTTCATCTCTGTTTATTAACCGGGCGCCCCCCCAAATTCCGCAAATGGCGACCCCCCGGTATTTCTCCCCCTACCCTACCCTACCCTAACGGCCTATGAGGCCTGTGGGTTTTCAGAAACCTTTTTTTCCATAGAGGCCCAAAAATCAACCCATTCCGTCATGAGGGGTACAGGCCTTTAGGGCGGTTACCATAACGACGGCCAGAGGGAGGTTGTTTTTTTTGGCCGCCGCCAAACAGTCGTCAAACTCGGGCTTGGCCTGTATCAACTGGCCCTCTAAAAAACTTTGTTTTACCCGAATAGGGCCATATTCCGTCTGTACATGGACGGTTGTACGCGAAAGCACGCGCCGCTGCACGGGCCACTGCCGAAGGCCCAGCGCGGTGGACTCGCGAAACAAAAACGTTGAAATGGCCGCCGCATGCTCCGCCTCGCACAAAAGCCCCAGGCATACGCCCAGGCGGCCTTTTTTCATGACGCAGGGAATTTGCCACACGTCCAGGGCGCCCTCGCTGCGCAGCTTGTCGGCCAGCGCCGAAAGCATTTCAGGCGAAGCGTCGTCCAAGTTGGTTTCTATTTGGCACAAAGCCGCCTGCCGGGCCTGCACCTCCACAAGGCTTGCGCGCAGCAGGTTGGGCATGTCGGCCGTGTCGCGTTGCCCAAGGCCATAGCCCGCGCGCAGCACGGCGGACTCGGGCGGCGGCCCAAATTCCGCGAAGGCCGCCAACAGGGCCGCCCCCGTGGGCGTCGTCCTCTCCCCCTCCCCCTCATAGCGTACGGGCTTGCCCTGCAACAAAGCCACCACCGCCGGCGCAGGCACGGGCAACACCCCGTGGGCCGCATGCACGCTGCCTTGGCCCATGGGCGGCGGCGTGCAGTGTATGCGCACAAAGCCCAAACTCTCCCAGGCCACCACAAAACCGCAAATGTCGACGAGGGCGTCCATGGCCCCTACCTCGTGGAAGTGGACTTCCTCGGGGGGCAGGCCGTGTATTTTGCCCTCGGCCTCGGCCAGCAAGCGGAATACTTTTAGAGAGAGGGCCTTAGCCTTGGGGGATAGGCTTGAAGCTTCTAGCAATACCTCTATGTCCCTAAGGTGACGGTGCACCCCCTCCTCCTCCGTCTCCACCACCACACGTGTACCCTGCACATGGTGGCGCTGCTGGGTTTCACGCCGAAGGCGCCACTTGCCCATGGGCAGGGTTTGGAGTTGCGCCAGCAAGGCCCCCTCCTCTATGCCTAAGTCCAAGAAGGCCCCCAGGCACATGTCCCCGGAAATGCCGCCGACACATTCCAAAAAAAGCCGCTTGTCCACCACCGCTTCCGCTTTGTCCATAAAAAACCCCTATAGCATGCGGGGGGGCTTCTTCAACGGGACATACACGGGTATTCCCTATTTTAAACAAGGGCACGCAAGTGAGCAGCAAAGTTTTCGCAAGCCGGAGGTTTTGTGCTTTCATGATGCGGCGCGGAAGCACTACCTTGCAGCAGAAGGAGAAAGGCATGCACGAGGACTTTGTTGAAGTATTGTTGGCGAAGGAGCGGGCGGCCAGCATTCCTGAAGAGGACGACTGGTATGGTGGGCTTATAGGGGAGTGGGAGTTTGAGTGGGTGGACCATGAAGGCGCCCCGGAGGAGCGCCACGTCCAAGGCGAGTGGCTGTTTGCGCGCGCACTGGAAGGCCGGGCCATTGTGGACTTGTTTATTTGCCCCTCGCGCAAGGAGCGCAAGCGGAGCGCCTCCTCAGAGAATGAAGAATATGGCCTCAGCATCCGCACCTATTCGCCCCAAACGCACTCATGGCACGTATGCCATGCTTCCAGCGGTATGCCGGAGCAACTGGTGGCCATCCGCGAAAGCAACGGCGACATTGTCCAAACCTCCGCTGTAGACAAAGGCTATGTCGCCGTCTGGCGCTTCTCAAAACTGACGGCGGACTCTTTTTGTTGGACAAACCGCATCAGCGAGGACGGCGGCAAAACATGGGAGTTGGTGGGCGAGGTTTTTGCCAAAAGGCGCAACCTAGGCTGTTAGAAAGCTTCAGGCCACAAACGCTTGCATTTGGCCTTCACGGAGGGTTTTGCCGAGGCGGGCAAGGAATCAAAAGCCGGGTTTAGTTTGGCCAAATCCTTCTGTGCGCAGGCAACTTCCGCGACGATGGCATTGACGCGCACGGAACCTGCGCCGTTTTCTCCCAAGGAGGACAAGGAACGACGAGCCAGCAACTCTGCATCCGCATATTGCTTGGCCTTCAATGCATTTTCTGCCGGCGCCAAAATGCGCCGCTCCTCTGCGCTGAGCGTTTCTTCAGCGGGGGGCGACAGGGAAGGTGTCCTGCTGCCTTTCTTCGGTCCACCGGGGCCTGCCGCCATATTCCCTCCCGGCTTTGGCATATTCCCCCCCGGCTTGAGCGTATTCCCCTCCGGGCCTGCCACATTCTCCCCTGGGCCTGTTATATTCCCTCCGGGGCCTGCTACATTCTCCCCTGGGCCTGTTATATTCCTTCCGGGGCCTGCTATATTCTCCCCTGGGCCTGTTATATTCCTTCCGGGGCCTGCTATATTCTCCCCTGGGCCTGTTATATTCCCCCCGGGGCCTGCTATATTCTCCCCTGGGCCTGTTATATTCCCTCCGGGGCCTGCTATATTCTCCCCTGGGCCTGCCACGGTTTCTCCTGGCTTTAGCACAAGCCCTCCTGGCCCTAGGGTGTTCTTCCTCTTATCTGTCAATGTCTCCCAGTCCGGCAGGCCATATTGACGGTAGGCAAAAGCGCCACCCACAACGGTGACGGCAAAAACCCCAACCAAAAACACCAACAACCAAGGCTGGGATTTTTGGGGCTTGAGGGGCGGGGGGCGAAGCGAAACAGTTTCCAGTAGAGAGCCAGGAGACTTCCTCTCGCCAGACACAACGGCGGCCTTCCATTCGTCGTTGTCAAAGGCCGCAGCGAAAGCCATGGCAGAGGCGTGACGTTTCTCAGGCTGTTTTTCGAGGGCCGTATCAATGGCATTCAACGGCCCTAACGGCAGGTGGGGCAGCAATGCGGCAAGAGGCTTGTGGGGCTCATAGGCGACGTGATGGAGTACCTGGGAAGCAATTTCTCCCTCAAAGGCTGGTTTCCCCAGCAACATCTCATAGCTTACGGAGCCCAAAGAGAAAACATCCGACTGTGGCGTCAACTGGCGGTTTTGGGCAAGCGCCTGCTCCGGAGACACATAGCGGGGACTGCCGATGACCGTCAAATCCTGCGTTAATTGGCTGTCGGAGCCGAGAATTTTTGAAATGCCAAAATCCAACACCTTCACCCAAAGCTCGGTACCTTTGGTGACAAGAAAAATGTTGTCGGGTTTTAAGTCGCGGTGGAGGATGCCCTTCCTGTGCGTAATGTCCAGAGCGCTGCATATTTGGCGAAGCACCATACGGGTTTCTGCAAGCGAGAGGGGGCCCTTCTTCAGCCTTGCGCCCAGACTTTCTCCCTCAAGGAATTCCATAACCATGAAGGGATAGCCGGAGGGTGTGAGGTTATAGTCATAAATGTTGACAATGTGAGGGTGCTCCAGGCGGCTGACAATTTCAGCTTCTTTTTGAAAGCGCGCGAGAGCGTCCCCCGACAGGCCCTCTCCATGCGTACGCAAAACCTTAATGGCAACCCGTTTGGTAGCCAGCCTCAAGTGGCGCGCAGCCCACACCTCCCCCATTCCTCCTCTTCCCAAGAGAGACTCCACGCGATAGCTGCCGCCAATAATGGTACCGGACTGCAAAAGCCTGTCCATGTACGCAAGCACTATGGGCTGCATGGCCTACAAAGGCAAGTTTTGCCAACAACAGGCCTCCATTTTTATAGACAGCAACTGTGGTATACACCTGCTTTCTTCAACCCTGCCTTCAAGTGTTGGTTTTTTGTTTACAGTTGGATAAGAGCTTTTTTATGCATACCTTTCATCCTGTCGTGCTTTTGAAGCGTCTTTCGAAACTGGGGGTTTTGAGTGTCTGCTTGGCCGCCTTCGCGCAGGCAGCCCCTCCCAAAAACAAAGAAGTTTTGGAGCCCTATGAAGGCATAGAAAACCTGCGCTCCAAACTCTATTTATATACGGACGGCAACGGCCACTATTTGGCTTTGTCAGAAACCGTAGACAGAAAACCTACCCCCATCTTCTGGGGGAATGGGCATGTTTTCTTTGTCCAGGAGGTGGGTGGAATTACCACCAGGAAGGACAAAGCCAAGGAGGATGAGCTCAGCGTTTTTTTGAGTTTCGATCTCTCCTTCTGGGAGCCGCGCACAGATAAAAACACCAACAACATTGTGAAAGAAGAGAACGGCGAATTTTATATGACTTGCGGGAAAAAACGCAAAACCCTCCTCCAGCCTGTGCCTGCCGAAGAAGCCAAAACCATTGTGGAGAAGGCCCAGTTTTATGAGCGGCGCTTTATGAGGGAGCCCCACCTGCTCGTCCGTAATGACGCAGGCACCTATTATTATGTCGACAAGTCCTCCAAAGAGGGTGAAAAAGACTACCAGTTTTTCATCGGCAAGCGTGGGCAACTCAAGAAAGCCAAACTCAAAAACATTGTCCGAGACAGTGAAGGAGAAATTTTCGCAACACCCAACGGAAGTCTGCGTATTGTTGTCGGCAGAGATGAAATATACTGGGTACACGGAAAGCAAAAGCAAGCGCTTGTCAGGATTCCGGTGGAGCAAAACATCAATTTGCCTTTTGTATGGAATGACTTAGGGATGTATGCCAATAAAAAAATGGATACGCCGTGTGACGATATTTAGGACTGAAAAGGGTTTTTTGTGTTTTCGAATGTGCTTTCGAAGCGGTTTTTAGAAGTCTGCTTGCTGGGTGCTTGCGCAACTGCCTTTGCGCAAGCGCGTACCCCTGCTCCACCTTCCCCTGCCCCTAGGGTTTCCAAACCTCTCCCCCAAAGAAGCAATGAAGGTTTGGAGCCCTTTGAAAGCATCGAAGTCCTGCGCCCGAAATTCTATTTATATATGGACGGCAATGGCCACTATTTGGCTTTGTCGGAGACGTTGGATAAGCTTTCTCCGCAACCCATTTTTTGGGGGGATGGAGAGGCCTTTTTTGTCCAACAGCTTTTGGGGGGACACAGTGCAAAACAAGACAAGACAAACTCGGACGAGCCCGACGTCTTTTTAAGCTTCAACTTTATGTTTGGAGATCCCCGCACCAAGCGGTTTTCCAATGAAATGGTGAAAAAAGAGAACGGCGAATTTTATATTACGTGCACAGAGAAGCGCAAAACCCCCCTCAAACCCGTCCCCGCTGAAGAAGCCAAGGCCATTGTGAAGAAGGCCAAGTTTTATAAGCGGCGGTTTATGCGAGAGCCGCACCTGCTCGTCAGAGACGACACAGGCACCTATTATTATGTCGACAAGTCCGCCAAAGAGGGTGAGAAGGATTTCCAGTTTTTCGTTGGCCAACGTGGGCGTCTCAAACAAGCCAAACTCAGAAACATTGTCCAGGACAGCGAAGGAGAAATTTTCTCAACGCCGGATGGAAGCCTGCGCATTATTGTCGGCAGAGACGAAGCTTATTGGATACAACGGAACAAAAAACAAACCCTCGTCAGAGTCCCCATAGACATGCCTTTTGTGTTTGGCGAATTGGGCATGTATGTCCGACAAAAAATGGGCACCCCCTGTGACGACATTTAGCCCAGAGTGTTGAGGCGGCCATGTCGCAAACATCCGAGTGGGAAGTGCTGACTTTCAACCTCAACGGTTTGAGGGCAGCCGTAAGGAAGGGGCTGCTTGCATGGCTTGAGTCTCGCCTGCCGGACATTCTCTGCTTTCAAGAAACACGCTGCCAGGCTGCCGATAGGACAGAAGCGCTTTTGCCCAAGGGCTACCACTGTTTTTTTGCAGACGCCCAAAAGAAAGGTTATGCGGGCACGGCCTTGCTGTGCAAAACCCCGCCTGACGAGGTGCAAACGGGTTGGGGAATTCAGGGCGTGGACGACGAAGGCCGCTTTGTAGCCGCACGGTTTGGTCGCTTGTGGGTGGCCTCCCTCTATGTCCCCTCGGGCAGCGCGGGGGAGCATCGCCAAGCGGCCAAAGACGCTTTTTTGGAAGTGTTGGGGGCCAAGTTGAAGGCATGGGGAGAAAGCCAACAGGCATGGCTTTTGTGTACGGATATGAATATTGCCCACAAACCCATTGACTTGAAAAATTGGCGCTCCAACCAAAACAATTCGGGCTTTCTGCCGCACGAGCGCGCCTTCATGGACAGGGCTTTGGGGGAGTGGAATATGGTGGACGCTTTTCGTTTGTGCAATACCGAGGAGGGGCAATATACGTGGTGGTCCAACCGCGGCAGGGCCTGGGAAAACAATGTGGGGTGGAGAATTGACTACCACTTGTGCAACCAACACTTGGCCGCGCATGTACGCAGTGCTGAAATTTTTAAACAGCAGCGCTTCTCGGACCATGCCCCCCTGCTGCTCCGCTATGGCCCTCTCCCATAGGCGCCCCCCCCCTTTGTCATGCTAAGCCTCGAAGTCTTCAGGCTCAAACCTCGGCATGGCCAAACGAGACGACATGGGCGGGAGAAAAACCGCCCGAGCCTGGCACAGCAGAAAATAGCCTGCCGTGTTGCCTGGCGTGTTAGAAACAGGGCATGCGTTCTCTATGTTGCGCAGGCCTTTTGGCTTGCATGTTGTTTTCTTCCAAAAGCCATGCTCAGCTGAGCCCAGAAGAGGAGGCCCCTCGCTATTATCCGCTTTCGGTTTTTGTACAGGTGCCCTGGGGGCATTGGATATTTGGCAAAGAAATTCCCGCAGAAGGTGTTTCGGAGGAAACCCCCGAAGAAAACCGAAGCTATGTCCGGCGCTACTCTCTGCCGTTTTCTTTGGGCATTCGAGGGGACATTGTCATTTTGCACCATGGTTTTTCTCCAACCTATGACGACCAATTTGGCCTCTCTCTGGGCTTGGACATAGGGGGAATTTCAGGGGGGTTGTGGTTGTCCACGCCGGTTGAGTTTTGGTGGCGCCTCTTCTTGCGCCACCGCCTGGCCTTCTATGCCAAAATAGGCGCGGGTGTCGGGTGGACCATTGTCAGCCACCGGGAAAAAACCGATGTTGAGGCTTTTCCTGTGGCTACCTTAGGCTTTGAATACCGGTTTAGCCATATTTTCAGCCTCCGTGCTGAAGCGGGTTTCCCCTGGGTACGCGCGGGGCTTGCCTTCTAGACGAATACTTTCGCACCCCATTTGCGTTTCAGGCTTGAAAACTGCCTCGTCTAGAGTCATGAAAAGCCAGTTTGTGTGCAGGTGTTTGCGCGGACTTTTGTGCAGGAGGGCTTATGCTTGGCAAGCTGGTAGGACCCGATTTGGAGCAAATGCTGGCGAACAAAGAGTTCGGCCTGGTCCGAGAAACCTTGGAGGACTTGCACCCAGCCGACATTGCTGAGGTGCTTGAGGAAATGCCCAGGGAGTCCTCGGCCCTTATTTTCCGCATTATGCCTCGAAACCAGGCAACCGAGGTTTTCGAATATTTGCCTGTCGAGGAGCAGTCGCACATTGTTAGGACTTTTGGCACCAAAGCCTTGGCCGCCATGCTGAATGAAATGGCGCCGGATGACCGCATGCGCCTGTTTGAAGAATTGCCGGCCGGCGTCACAAGGCAAGCCTTGGCCACACTTTCTCCTTCGGAGCTGGAAGTCGCCAGAGAGTTGATGGGCTACCCGGAGGAGAGCGCCGGCCGCTATATGACGCCGGAATACCTCACGCTGGGTCCAGACATGACGGCCGAGGAAGCTTTGGCGCACATTCGAATTCACGGCGCAGGCAGAGAAACCCTCAACATGCTCTATGTCGTCGATGAGCGTGGAAAACTGCTCGACGACGTTCGCCTCTCCAGCCTCGTCATGGCGTCGCCGCAAACGAAGGTTGTGGACTTGGTGCAACACGACGTCGTCACCCTTTCGGCCAAGGCAGACAGGGAAGAAGTCGTCGGCATGTTCGAAAAATATGACAGGGTAGCCTTGCCCGTCATTGACAGTGAAGGGGTGCTGGTCGGCATTATTACGGTGGACGACGTGTTGGATGTCGCCAAGCAAGAGGCCACCGAGGACATTCACGGCCTGGGCGGCGTGGAAGCTTTGGACGCCCCCTATTTTGACATTGGTATATTCTCTCTCTTCAAAAAACGCGGCGGCTGGTTGGCTCTCTTGTTTTTGGGTGAAATGTTGACGGCGACGGCCATGGCTTTTTTTGAAGACAAACTCGCAAAAGCCGTGGTGCTCAGCCTCTTCATCCCCCTCATCATCAGCTCCGGCGGCAACTCCGGCTCCCAGGCCACCTCCATCATCATCCGCTCGCTGGCGTTGCGAGAAATAGAGTTGAGGAATTTTTTAAAAGTGTTTTCCCGCGAGGTGCTTTCAGGGCTCATGCTGGGCACCTTGCTCGGCAGCATCGGCTTTGTGCGTATTGTGATGTGGGAGCGTTTGTTCGGCACTTATGGCGAACACAGTCTCGTGCTTGCCACCGTCGTTTTTTTGAGTCTGGTGTTTGTCGTGTTGTTTGGAAACTTGGTGGGCGCTTCGCTGCCCTTCTTCTTTCGCTCCATCGGTTTTGACCCGGCCAAAGCCTCCGCCCCCTTTGTCGCCACCATTGTCGACGTCAGCGGCCTCATTATTTATTTCAGCGTTGCCGGTTGGCTTTTGACAGGCACGTTGCTTTAGGGCTTTGGGGCGCCGGGCGCAACACGCAAAGGCAGGCGCTTTTGGAGTTGGGCATGCGCCTCCAAAAGCAGGGCTTCGGTGCACTCCCAGCTGATGCAGGAGTCCGTCACCGACAGCCCATAGCGCAGCTTCGACAAGTCCTTGGGAATGGGTTGGTTGCCTTCCTCAATAAAACTTTCCATCATGAAGCCGACAATGGACTGGTTTCCTTCGGCCAGTTGCTGCAAGCAGTCGGCGAAGACTTCGGGTTGCTTGCGGTGGTTTTTTTGCGAGTTGGCGTGGGAGCAGTCCACCACGAGGTTGCAAGGCAACTGGGCCTTGTGCAAAGCGGCCTCCACCTGTGCAATGTGGGCGGCCGAATGGTTGGGGCCGCTTTCACCCCCGCGAAGCACAATGTGGCAATAGGGGTTTCCTTTGGTGCGGATGATGGAGCTAAGCCCCTGGGCATTAATACCGAGGAAATTGTGGGGACGCATGGCGGATAACAAAGCATTCACCGTGGAGCCGATGTTTCCGTCGACGCCATTTTTGAAGCCCACAGGTGTTGAGAGGCCCGAGGCCATTTCGCGGTGCGTTTGGGACTCGGTGGTGCGTGCGCCGATGGCCGTCCAACTGATGAGGTCCCCGAGGTATTGCGGGGAGACAGGGTCCAAAGCCTCCGCAGCCGCCGGCAAACCCAGTTTGGCCACCTCCAGGAGAAATTGCCGGGCGCGCTGCATGCCCTCGGCCACTTTGAAGCTGTCATCCAAATAGGGGTCATTCACAAAACCCTTCCACCCCACCGAGGTGCGCGGCTTCTCAAAATAGACGCGCATCACCAGCAGCATGCTGTCCTTCACCTTTTGGGAGAGGGCAAACAAACGTTGGGCATAGTCCAGGCCTGCGACGGTGTCGTGAATGGAGCAAGGGCCTACAATGACAAAGAGGCGCTTGTCCTTGCGCGCCAAAATGTTTTCCAGCTGCTTGCGCCCGGAGCGTACCGTATGGGCCGCTTCCTCACTCAAAGGAAGCAAAGCATGCATTTGCTGCGGCGTCGGCATGGGGTCAAAAGCGGCTACGTTAATGTTTTCTATCCCTTGGTTTGCCATGCCCACCTCCCCTAGTGAGTTTCCAAGAAAACTGCAACGGACTCAGCCAAAGGGGGCAAGGAAGCGCTTCAAAAACATTTTTTTCTGCCCTTCCAGGAGGGGTTTTGGGGCCTGCGGAGCGGCTGTTTAAAAACATTTCTTTTGGAGTGTTGTTTCAAAGCATTTCTTGGCGAGTGTTGGTTGAGTGAAACATATTTCTCTTCGCCTTGTAGGCGGCTATCTGCCTCCGGCGGGGAACTTATTGGGGGGGTTGTTTAGCCTCCGGGTGGGGCAGTTGTCGCCTATGGAATGTTTTTATTACCCCCCCATAGCCCTGAGCTTTAAACAACCTACCCCTCCCCGGAGGGGAATTTCTATAAGCCCGCCGCAGGCGAAAATAACCCCCCCCTCCCTTAGGTGAAAGTTTGCACAAACCCTTCCAGCAGGTCGCAAAAGCGTGCGGAGGACTGGGCGCTGACTTCGGTTACCTCGCTGTGTGAAAGCAGAGGGCCTAGTCCTGCGGCGAGGTTGGTAATGCAGCTTAAGGCGGCCACGGGGGTACCCATATGGTGGGCGGCCAGGGCTTCATAGACGGTGGACATGCCGACGGCCTGCGCGCCCAGCAAGCGCAGCATACGTATTTCGGCAGGCGTCTCATAGGAGGGGCCCGCCATCATCGCATAGACGCCCTCGCGCAGCACCACGGAGCGGGCATGGGCGGCTTTGCGCATACGTTGAAGCAGTTGGGGGCAATAGAGGTGGCTCAAGTCCAGAAAGCGCGGCCCGAGGGTTTCGTCGTTGGGGCCTGTCAGGGGGTTGGCGCCCGAGAAGTTGAGGTGGTCCACAATGGCCATCAACTCTCCGGGCTTCATGTCCGGCCCAATGCCCCCCGCGGCATTGGTCAGCACCAGGGCTTGAATGCCGAGGCGGCAGAGGACGCGCGCCGGGAAAGCCGTCTGCCACGGGGCAAGCCCCTCATAGCCATGCGTACGTCCCTGCATAGCGACAACGGCGATGCCGCCCAAGTGGCCAAACGCCAGCCTCCCCGCGTGGCCTTGTACAGAGGAGGGGGGGAAGTGGGGTATTTGCGCATAGGGCAATAGGCCAGGGTTTTCAAAACGTTCTACGAGCATACCCAAGCCGCTGCCGAGTATAAACCCCACCCGTGGGGGGCTGGCATAGGGCAAGAGGGTTTGGATAGCAGAGGCGGAGGTATCCACAAGGGAGGACAGGGAGGCGGGGGGCAGCATATATTGGGTTTAACCCTAGGGGGCATAGGGTGGCAAGGCCCTGCCGGGCATGTGACAACTCCATGACAGCGGAGGGTACCCTCTGAGCGGTTTAGCGCCTTGGGTAGCGTTGTTGTAGGGTATGAGGGTGAGGGGCAGCCGTAGGCATAGCCTCCGAGAGGGTAGGGCCATTTTGTTGGTGGGAGAGGAAGAGGCGGTCGGCGGCGCCGAGGATATGCTCCCCATAGCGTATGTTTTTTCGAAGGCGGGGCGCGAACCCCCCCACGCCCAGGCTTGCGCCGAAGAGGGCGCCCAGCATACCGGCCGAGACATCCGCGGCTCCGCCCATACGCAGCACCCTATTGAGGGCGTGGCGCAAGTCATCGGGCGAGCACATCATCGCGAAGAGGGCGATGAGGAGGACGGGGGCCACGTGCTCCGGAATACCCGGCTCTTCCTGGCATTGTTTGCTGGGCACCAAGACGGTACGCAGGAGGCCCAGAGCGCGCTCGCTGTCCCAGGCCAAGGCGCGCGGCAGGAAGCACAGCTCGTCGGCCAGTTGAGGGCTGGAGGCGGAGGCGGCATAGGCGAGGGCCTGGCAGAAGGCGAGGGGGGTTTGGGGCTCTTCGCCGAGGCAGAGTTGAATGGCCCTTGCGAAGGCGGCGCAAGCGGCGGCGCACATAGGGTCCTTATGCGTAGGCACCGTCAGCATGGTAGCCCGGTGGGCCACGACTCCTGGCGCCTGCTCTTCCCAGAGGCCGATGACCGCGCCTCGGGAGAGGCAGGAGGGCTCGCAGAGGCCGAGGCTTGCGCCGCTGCTCATCCAAGGGGTACCGGAGAGGAAGGACTGAATAGAGTGGGAGAGGTTAAGAGGGGGGTGGAGGATGATGCCGTCCCTCCAGAGCCAGGAGTACTGCGTCATAGCGGCCTTGCCGTCCAAGCGTCCCTGGGACAAGACGGCCTCGACGGTAGCGAGCAGCAGCTGCGTATCATCCGAGAATTGGCCTTTTTCGAAGCGGCCGCGGGGCCTGGGGGAGAAGTCATCGGCGAGGCAAGCGGCGCGGCGCAAGGCGTTGGGAGGCAGTCCGCGCAAGGCGAAGCCGAGGGCGTCGCCAATGGCGAAGCCCAGAAGGCAACCTCGGAAACGGTCCTGCGGCGTCGCTAAGGCAGGCACAACCTCTCACCCTGGAATGGCAGGGCGTCCAAGGCCCTGTCTATTCGTCTATAGGAACTCAATGTTGGGCCCAAGGCTAGCATTTGCGGCATGGAATTGGAAAGGACAACTGAGAGGGCCCCGACGAAGCCCTAAGGCACAGAAACGACAGTGGGTGAGCCAAATAGGTGCGAAAGAGGAGCAAAGTTGTTAAAGGGAGGCGTGGCTTTAAAAATGCTTTTGAAGAAACCGAAGAAGTTTGAGAATGGGCCTCCTGGTTTTTGGGTGAGGTACCGGCTTTTTTTATGTGTGGTTTTAGGGGTTTTGGTGTTGGACCAAGCGAGCAAGTTTTGGGTAGTGGACCACTTGTCGGAAGGGTTTAAGGGCCTTTCGGGTTTTTCTGAAAAGGCGAAGAAGTTTATAAAGGACGACACGAAGGTAGGGCCTCGGGGTTACCACTATGCGCCGAAGGCGGCAGTGGAGGTGAGCGCCTCCTATTTGCGTTTCAACTATGCGGAGAATACGGGGGCGGCCTTCAGTTTATTTGCGGACTGGCCGGAGCAGACGCGGCGGTGGTTTTTCAACATTATTTCCATTTTAGCGATTGGGGCCATTCTCTATTTTCAGTCGAAGCTGCCGAAAGTGGCCTCTGGGAGGGAGCTATGGATACGCTTAGGCTTACCTTTGGTATTAGGGGGGGCATTGGGCAACTATATGGACAGGTTAACGCGGGGTTTTGTGGTGGACTTCATACAAGCGCACTGGCAGAATCGTTTGTTTTGGCCCTCTTTCAACGTGGCGGACATGGCCATCAGCGTGGGAATGGTGTGCCTTATTTTGGATGCTTTTGTGCGCAAAGAAAGCAAGCGCCTCTAGGGAGGCGAGGAGGCCGTTATGTTGCCCGTTCTCTACCGTTTATCCGGTGACACGCCCACGACGACGTTGGTGGTATATGTGTTGGCCCTGCTTTTGTTTCTCTATGCTGTGTGGACGGGCCTGAAGGCTGCGGACGTGAAGAACCGGGCCAAGGGTGCGGCGCGGTATTGGCCTGTTGTACGCAATGGAGCGATAGGCCTTGGCATTGCGGTTTTTGGGCTTTGGTACATATTGCCTGAGGTGCCCTTGTTGGGCAAAGCCAAAGGTGCGGGGCTGCCCATACCCGGCTATGGCGTATTGGTAGCGACAGCTTTTATAGCGGCAGCGTTGTTCAGCTCTCAGTTAGCGGGGTGGGAGTGGTTAGGGGAGGAGGGGAAGAAGCGCAAGGCGCAAATATTGGACCTCATGTTTTATATTTTTATTGGGGCCATAGTGGGCGCGCGCCTGCTCTACATTTTGGTAAACTTAAGCGAATATGCCAAAAACCCGCTGTCCATATTCAGCCTGCAAGGCGGCCTGGTATTTTATGGTGGACTCATGGGGGCTTGTGTTGCGGCCTTTTATTTTGCGAAGAAGCACGACATTCCTTTTTTACGTTTGGCCGACATAGGGATGCCGGCGGTTTCTCTGGGGCAATGTTTGGGGCGTTTGGGGTGTTTTTCGGCCGCGTGTTGCCATGGCCGTATTGTAGGTGAGGACGCGCCTTGGGGCGTACATTTTCCGGGGGAGCACGTGAAAGACTTGGCGGGCAACCTGGGGCAAATTCCGAGCGCCGCTTTTTCGACGCATGCCCATGACACGCGCTGGGTGGAGTTGGCCACAGGCAAAGTCAGCGCGGTGTTTGAGCCCGGCATGGTGCGCATTTCAGAGTGGGCCTTGCAGAATGACCAGAGTTTGGCCGTACACCCGACGCAGCTTTATGAAGCGGCAGGCCAGTTGGTTTTGTTTTTGTTGCTTTTGTCCATGCGCTCCTGGCGAAAGTTTCACGGCCAAATTTTTGGCCTGTGGCTGGTGTGTTATGCGCTGCTGCGCAGCACGGTAGAGTTGTTTCGCGGCGACTTGGAGCGCGGCACCTTGCACCACTTTTTGCGTTGGATGAACCTGCCGGGCGTTGCCGCGAAAATTCCCCTGGAGGCCTGGTATAATGTTTCGACGAGCCAGGTAATTTCTCTGGGGATGGCGGCCTTGGGCGCCTGGGTATTGGCCCAAGGGTGGAAAAACCGCGCAACGCAGCTGCCCCCCCCTGCTTTGCCCCAAAGCGCCCCCGCCTCCTAAAACGGTTTTACGCACAGCAACCGACACGCAACCCCCTTCAAAAAACCCTGGGGTTAAAGCGTTAACCTATTGGAAATAGGTTTATTTTATGCCCTTATTCCCTCTGGGCGCCTATAAATAATGCTGATTTTTGTTCAACTACCTATAAAAGTTTATTTTTTATCTGAATAGATATGAAACATTGGCTTTTGAATCCATATAGGTAAAATGCACACGAGGTCTGTTCTTGCGCCGGGGGAACAGGCTCAAGGTGGAGGGCGTGAGTCTGTTCTTAGGCCGGAAGAACAGACAGGGAGGGGGCAAGGATGTGGAGTGCTTTGGAGTTCCAGGGGCATTTCCGCTGCTTGTTCTCTTTAGGGGTTCAGCAAGAACACATCAACCATTTGGAGAATTATGAAAATGAACCAGTTTTTTGCAATGGGCATGTTTTTGCCGTTGGCGGCAATATGTCTCTCTGCAGGGAATGCTGAAGCAACAACCACTTGTCCGAAGAACCTGGGCGCTCCTGGCATCACCATCACCGGCAAATCCAAGCAGGTGGATGTTGTCAGTTATGGCAAACCTCTTCCGGGAGAGGCAGACGTCAACCGTTTTGACACGCATGTTTTGACCATTAAACTACCTGTCGAATATGAGCTGGACGTCATAGAATGTTCTCTGGAGCGTCCCAATGAGGCGCCTGTTTTTTCCAAAGCGGCCTGTGGAAAAATGAGCGGACTGGCAAAAGCAGGCTCGATGACCGTCACATTCAAACAGCTGCCCATAAAGCAAGGCCTCAATGAGTTTCAAGTGAAAGTCACAGCGAAGCTTAAGGACACCTATAAAAAGAAGGGTTGCACGCCCGAAAGTCTGGGGGCCTCATTCAAGAGCAGCTGGTTTGTGCACACGGAAAAACCAGATGCGCCCACACCTCAATATTCTTCCGGCGGCAATGCCATTGCTGTTCCCAGCGACGAAGGCGCTTGCAATCCGGTGGTTGTTTCCCTGATTGTAGAGCACCTGGCGACAATCCACTACCAAGTTGGCAACGGCATGGTGAAAACCATGCAGGCTCCTGCCTCGTCTGACCATCCTCCCGGCTATGTGGTTGCTGAGTTAGAGCTTCAGAATACAACGCTCCAAGCCGGCGAGGCGCTTCAGCTAACGCTGTGGATTGAAGACCACATTCGAGGGGCAACTTCAACGCCTGTCACCTGGAATGTCCTATGTCCTGAGGGTCCCTTCTATGTCATCACTTCAGGTCCACCGCAGAAGAGCTATTTGACGCAAGCCACCTTCCATTTCTCTGCCGTAGGCGGAAATGCCGAGCCCAGGTGCAGCTGTTCCAACAGCAATATGGTGGGCAGCTTCGACATGTGCGATGGCCCCGACTTTCACACCTGCCTTTGGCTTCAAGAGGGCCCGCAGCTTTTCCGGATTTATGCTGAAGGCAACCTTTCCATCGTCACCGAGTACCCCTGGGTGGTGTCCGCACCGGATGTCCATCTCCTGAAGGCTCCGCTCGACGGCCCCGACACAACGGTCGTTTTCGAATTTGAAACGGTCCGAGAGAACGGGGCGCCGGTGCCGGGAAACTTCTGGTGCAGTGTGGACGGTGAAGTTTTCACCGCTTGCACCTCACCCCTCACACTCAACAACTTGGATTTGGGTGAGCACAGCCTCGAAATTTATGCCGAGAACGACTTGGGCCAAGGAGATTCCGTCAAGCATTCTTGGGAAGTGCAAAAGAAAGCTGACACCTCGAAAAAAGACAAAGACACCAAGAGCAAAGACAAAGACAAAGGCTGTTCCGCAGCCGGCAGCTTGCCTTTGAGCCTTGCGGCTTTGGCAGGCCTGTGGGCCCTCCGAAGGCGACGCAGCTAAATTTTATTCGAATTACAATACTTTCCAAAACGCCCGGCCCCTGGATGGCCGGGCGTTTTTGCGTTGGACACCCCAATAACTTTATTTCGAATCTTCTATTTTAATAAGTTTTTTTATTCAGTTAACACATTTTTAGAAGTTTTTCTAACGTGTTGGTTTTTTGCATTAAATTGCATACAATGTGTGTAACTGTTCTTGCCGGGGGAGCAGCGGTGTGGGGGATGCGTGCCTGTCCTTGCCGGGGGAGCAGGCTTCGGAGGGGAACTGAAATGCCCATTTACCTATGCGAGAAGCAACACCTACGAGTGCTCTGGTGTGGGGGTGGACATTACACATGGCCACATGGCCATCAAAGAGGTCATCATGAAGACGAACACGTTTTTTGCAGCGGGCATGTTGTTGCCCTTGTTGTTGGCAAGTTTATATGTGGGGGAGGTGCAGGCGCAGTCGCTAACGCTCAGAGTTACACCTGACACTAAAAATCAGGACGCCATAAACAATCTCATTGCTGGCGCCACTGGCAATACCTACGATGCGCTGAGCATCACCGTGGACATCATGAATGTCGCTGGCACGGGAGGTTCGAATTATAGGATAGCAAGCAATGCGGATGTGGCGTGTACGCTTCGGCACATCCAGCCGGATGGCTCAACAGAGGACTTAGGAAGTTGCGGGACGCCGTCGACTTCTATAGGCGATGCCAATGGCGCCATACGAAGATACAGCAACCTTCCGGTGCTGCAAGGTCTCTATGAAGCCCACGTCCATGTCACGGTGCGCAACAACAACGCCAACAACCATCTTCCCATGAGTGCAGAGCTGACCTATGGCTGGTTTGTACACAGCCCAACGCCGCCTCCACCCATGGTGCGAGATGCGATAGATGGAAACATTTGGATGGCTGCTGGAGACGACGGCAACTGCAGTCCGGTGGTGGTTCCCATTATCGCGGAGCATCAAGCGCTTCTCTCCTATAGAGTGAATGACGGCGCTCAGGTGAATGTCACGGGCCTTCCTCTGTCGGATACGACGGATGTGTTTCCCCTCTGGCGTACCTTTCACCCCTATAGATATATTGATTATAACCTTGTGCTCGCGGGGACAGAGCTTGTGGCCGGCCAAACGCTTTCTTTGAGTCTGTGGCATCGCGACCACCTTGGGCGCGGCATTTCAGCTCCGGCCCTTTGGACCATCGAATGTCCTCTCGACGGCGCCGCTGAGTTGAGCAAGGGGCCGCCTGCGAAAACTTATTCTCCCGAAGCCAGTTTTAAGTTTTCTATTTCAGGAAGCACAAGGACAGCCCGAATGTTTTGCAGCATCGACAACGCAGCCTTCGAGCTTTGCACAAGCCCTTATACCGCAAGCGGACTTCAAGCAGGAGAGCATGTTTTTCGCGTCTATGCCGGCGCTTCCTCTCAAGGACCGAGAAACAAAAGCGACATGGTTGAACATCGCTGGGTGGTGTCTACGCCGGATATCCACCTTCTGAGGGCTCCATCCAACGGCCCTAACACAACAGCCGTTTTCGAATTTGAAACCCTTGAAGGGGTGCCGGCAACCTTCTGGTGCAGCGTGGACGGCGGCACTTTCTTTGAATGCAGCTCTCCTTTTTCTATCGAGAACTTGGTTGCAAGAAAATATAACTTCGAAATTTATGCAACAACGGACGTGGGAGAGGGAGCGGCTCTTTTGCATACTTGGGAAGTGTTGGCTCCAGAGGCCCCTGGCGATGTGGATGACCATTCCGGTTGTTCCGCCGCCGGCAACTTGCCTTTGAGCCTTGCGGCTTTGGCAGGCCTGTGGGCATTGAGAAGGCAGCGCAGCTGAGTTTTGCCATATTTTTCCAAGCGCCCGGCCCCTGGATGGCCGGGCGTTTTTGCATCGGATATTTCAATGCCTGCCTTTGGAAACTTCTGTTTTCATAAGCTTTTCTATTCGGACCTTCCGTTATTAGAAGTTTTACTAACGTATTGGTTTTTTTATTAAAATATATACAATATGTTTAACTGTTCTTGCCGGGGGAGCAGTGGGCTGGGGGCGCGTACCCGTTCTTGCCGGGGGAACGGGCTCAGGAGGGGAACCGAAGTGCCTCATTTGCCTATGGGAGAAAACGCCTGCGGGCAGTTCCCATAAGGTGGGGCATGGAGTGAGGCCACATGGCCGCCAAAGAGGAATCATGAAGACGAATACGTTTTTTACAGTGGGTATCTTTCCCTTGTTGTTGGCAGCTTTCTATGCAGGGGAGGCCGGGGCGCAGACATTTTCAATCAGCGTCAACGGCAGAAAGGATTTGGACTATAGGAACAATCAAACCACGGGTGTCCTTCCCTATCCCTACAATTCTTTGAGCCTAATGATGAACATAGCCAACGTCGCTGGCACAGCTGGCTCCAGCTATAGGATACTCAACAATGACGATGTGGAATGCCGTCTTCGGCGCGTCAATCCAGATGGATCAGAAACAGAGTTAGGAGGCTGCGGAACACTCTCGTCGTCGTGGGCAGGTGCACTCAATGGCGCTACACGAACCTATACCCAGATTCCGGTGCCACAAGGCCTCTATGTTGTGAGCATCCACGCCACAGCACGCAACAACAACGCGAACAACTTTCCTCCCCTCACTTCGGAGCTGGAAGTCAGCTGGTTTGTGCACAGTCAAAATCCACCTCCACCCATTGCGCGAAACATGGAAAATGGAAATGTTTTGGCCATTGCTGGAGACAATGGCATCTGCGACCCAGTGGTTATTCCCATTATCGCAGAGCACTATTCAATGCTCTATTATAGCATCGACGGTGGTCCTCAGCAGAATGTTGCAGATCGCCTTGATTGGTCCCAAACGCTTGGAGGCATCCTGCATGGAGCTAGATATGTGGATTATAACCTTGAGCTTACGGATACAATGCTTGGAGCTGGCGATACGCTTTCTTTAAGGTTGTGGCATGAGGACCACCTCGGCTATGGCCGTTCAACCTTAAATCCGGCTGTTTGGACTATCGAATGTCCTCGCAACGGCACCGCTGTGTTGGGAGAAGGGCCCCCTGCGAAAAGTTATTCCCCCGAAGCCACCTTTAAGTTTTCTGTGTCAGGAACCACAGGGACAGCTCGAACATTTTGCAGCATAGATGATGCGCATTTCGAGTCTTGCACAAGCTCCTATACCGCAAGTGGGCTTCGAGCGGGCGCGCATGTTTTCCGCGTTTATGCCGGTTCCGCTCAAGGACCGAGAAACGACGGCGACATTGTCGAACATCGCTGGGTGGTGTCTGCACCTGATGTCCATTTTCTGGAGACGCCATCCGATGGCTCCAACACAACCGCTGTTTTCAAATTTGAAACGGTCAGAGAGAACGGGGTGCTGGTGCCGGGAGAATTCTGGTGCAGCGTGGACGGTGGAATTTTCTTTGAGTGCAACTCCCCATGGCCTGTCGGAAATTTGAACGTCGGAAGACATCAATTTGAAGTCTATGCCGAAAACGAATTATTTGGCGAAGGCGTGGTTGTCCAGCATTCTTGGGAAATATGGGCTCCAGAGCAACCCCGAGAGAAAACCCAAAATCCCCTGGGCCTTGAAAACGATGGTGATGGCTGTTCGGGCTGCTCCACCGCAGCAAACCTGCCTTTGAGCCTGGCTGCTTTGGCAGGCCTGTGGGCACTCCGGAGGCGGCGCAGTTGAGTTGGGTTGTTCATTTCAGTGTTGTTCCAGTGGGTGGTTCTCATGTGGGGCCAAGGCCACATGGCCACCAAAGAGGCATGATGAAGACAAATACGGTTTTTTCAATGAGCATCCTTTTGCTCTTGTTGTCAGCAGTCTTCTATGCGCCAGAGGCTGGGGCGCAGTCATTTTCAATCAGCGTCAATGGCAACAAGGCCCTGGACTATAGAACCAATCAAACCTCGGGTGTCGATCCTTATCCTTATAACGCGCTTAGCCTAAGGGTGAACATAACCAATGTCCCGGGTTTGGCTAGCTCGTCCTATAGGATAGACAGCAATGACGATGTAGAGTGTCGTTTGAGACGTATCCATCCAGATGGCTCATCCGAGGCCATAGGAGACTGCGGAACGCTCTCGTTGTCGTGGGCAGGTGCACTCAATGGCGCTACACGAACCTATACCCAGATTCCGGTAACACAAGGCCTCTATGAAGTGTACGTCCGTGCCACGGCACGCAACAGCAATACGAACAACCATCCCTCGCTCATTGCAGAGTTGACGGTGAGCTGGTTTGTGCACAGTCAAACACCATCTGCACCGATTGCGCAACATAGGGCAAATGGAAATGTTTTGGCCCTTGCTGGAGCCGACGGCAACTGCAACCCAGTGGTTGTTCCTATCACTGCGGAGCATCAGGCGATGCTCTTTTATAGCGTGGATGACGGTCCTCCAAGAAACATGGCCGCGCGCCTTCCTTGGTCCAAAGTGCTTGGAGAGATTTTGCATGGATTTAGATATGTCAATGATGAGCTTGTGCTGGAGGATACAGCGCTCGAAGCCGGCCAAACGCTTTCTTTGAGGCTGTGGCACACGGACCACTTGAACTATGGCCACTCAGAGGCAACTTCGGCCATGTGGACGGTTGAATGTCCTTTCAATGCCGTCGCTGAGTTGGGAGAGAGGCCGCCTGCGAAAACTTATGCCTCCGAGGCCACCTTTAGTTTTTCTATGTCAGGAACCACAAGAACAGCTCAGCTGTTTTGCAGCCTGGACGACCTGCCCTTCAAGCTTTGCACAAGCCCCTATACCGCAAGAGAGCTTCAAGCGGGCGAGCATGTTTTTCGCGTCTATGCCGGCTCTTCTGCTGCAGGGCCGAGCGACGACAGCAACATGGTCGAACATCGCTGGATGGTGTCTGCACCTGATATCCATCTCCTGAGGGCTCCTTCCGACGGCCCTGACACAAAGGTTGTTTTCGAATTCCAAACGCGTGAAGAAGTGCCCGCAAGCTTCTCGTGCAGCATAGACGGTAGAGATTTCTCGGAGTGCAGCTCTCCATTGCCCATCGAAAATTTGAATGTAGGAATGCATAGCTTTGAAGTCCGCGCTGCAAATACCACGGGAACAGGAACGGCTGTTGCGCATTCCTGGGAAGTGTTGGGGCCTGAAAAAACCAACCACCTCGTTTCCATTGAAAGCGCGGGCGCCGGCTGTTCCGCAACCGGTGGCCTGCCTTTGGGGTTTATTGCTTTGGCGGGTTTATGGGGGATGGTTCGCCAAAGACGCCGTTGAGTTTTGCTCAGCGTATTATTCAAACACCCGGCCATGTTATGGCTGGGTGTTTTTGCGTGTGAAAGCGGCGTGAAGCCTGGGGGAATAAAACCAAGCGCACAATAAAAGAATATTTTGTGGGTAAGAAATTTTTAACTCCGAAGAAAAGAGACTATAAATTCAAGAGCTGCTGTAGATTTATAGGAAGCATCTATGGGGATAGAAGAACTCTTTGAGCTTGTAGAACCAAAAAGGGGGGAGGCGTTCTTTTCTTCACTGCCTGGTTTCAAAAGTGATGAAGCAAAAAAATGAGGGGCCATGAGAATAAGCACATTTTATAAGTGGACGATGTTGTTATTGGCAGCTTGGTTTTATGGGGGAGAAGCCAAAGCGCAGTTTCGAGCAGTGGTTGATGAACCGGGAGGGAAGCAAGCCCTTTATGGAGACAACCAGCCTGGGTGGAACAGTTTGAGGGTGGATGTTCGCAACATGGGTTTAGGGACGGTTTCTTATTATGAATGCGCTGTGGGGCCTGCGGGCTATGTGCCTGCGGAGGCGGACTATGACAGGAACAACTGTGGTGTCCAACAAGGGACGGGCACTGCTCGGACACTGAGCGATATTCCCGACATCCACCATGGAATCAACGTTGTTTGGTTTAGGGCGGTAGCGACAGTTTTGTCGATAAGCTTGCAACCTCCTTTTTTTGTTACTCGCGAGGAACACTCCCAACCCGAAAATATGTCCTGGTTTGTGGATGCGCAGGCAGACGTGCCGACCCCACAAAATGTGGATGCCAATGGTGAAGTGATTGTCACGCCCAACACGCCGGGCGGCACTTGCGATCCTGTCATTGTCCCCATGGTTGTGGAGAATGGCGCTTGGCTCAGCTATCGCGTGGACAATGGGCCTTTGGAAGGGCATATGACACCTGTCCCCGTGCCCGCCTCGCCGCCCTATTTGTCGGATTATGACTTGGTGCTTACAGGCCATAGCCTCAATGAAGGCGAGTCCCTTGAGTTGTATGTATGGATTGCCTATGACGGCTTTGGCCACAACGGTGTGGAGCCCGCCACGCCCTGGATTGTTCGCTGCCAACCCCCCCCTCCCGTGCTGTCCATTAGCGTGGACAGCCCTATTGAGGGGGAAACCTATGACACGCTGGAGGAGGCAACAGGCACAGCTTCCGCGGATATAACGGAGGTTGTCCTCTGCCTGGACGGACAAACCGGTGCGGACTGCACTTCTTGCCCCACACTCAACGAA
>WQYA01000027.1 GCA_009781495.1 Cystobacterineae bacterium | reverse complement strand
GCGAAGCGAGTTTCAACCTACGGCAGCCGCGCAGCGGAAAACAGCCGGGCCGCAGGCCCAGCACCAATAACCCCGCCCGGGGGGGCAAAAAACCGTTTTAGAAACAGCCGGGCCGCAGGCCCAAGAGAAACCCCGCCCGGAGGGTAAAAAAATTGTTTTAAAAAACAGCCAGGCCGCAGGCCAAAAAAAACAACCCCACCTCTTTTAGGTGCTTTTAGGGCCCTGCCTTAACTCTATAAGCACCCCACAGGCCCCCTTGGGGTGTACAAACGCTACCTTGGCCCCCCCCGCCCCTGCCTTCGGCACCTCGTCCAATAACGGAGCCCCATTCGCCTTTAACCCCGCCATCGTCCCCTCTATGTCCTCTACCTCTATACAAATGTGGTGCAACCCCTCCCCTCGCTTCTCTATAAACCGCGCTACCCCACTGTCGGCTACCGTCGGACTTATCAACTCTACCCGCCCCAGCCCATGCCCAAAAATCGCTACCTTCACTTGCTGCTCCGCTACCTCCTCCACCTCCGCTAACTCCAGGCCCAATACGTCTCTATAGGTGCGTATCGCCGCTTCCAAGTCCTTTACCGCTATCGCTATGTGGTCCAGCCCTTTGGCCGCTTCTGTCTTCATAAAGCCTCCTTTGCGCTTCAACACTGCCAACAAACCCACAATGAGGGCTTCCCTCCCAAAAGTCAAACACCCCCCTCCGCACTTTCAAATATAAAAACCAAACTCGCATTTCCCTCTTCACTTAGGCCCCATTTGCCGACACAATCCCCCCCTATGCCGCCT
The DNA here is from genome assembly GCA_009781495.1 of Cystobacterineae bacterium. Classification (GTDB taxonomy): domain Bacteria; phylum Myxococcota; class Myxococcia; order Myxococcales; family Myxococcaceae; genus WRKR01. The sequence continues at coordinate 26,980 of WQYA01000027.1, read as the reverse complement.
CCATCCTTTCATTGCCTGCTGTGGCTTGCCCTCGCACAAACCGCTCCCGTGGACTGGGAGTGCGAAGACACCTTCTCAGCCTGCAAAGAAACGTGCAGCATGGACTATGGCCTCGAAGGCATTAAAAGCCCTCGCCTCCACAACTGCCTCCTCAAATGCGAAAACACCGTCAAAGGCTGCAGAGAACGCGCCAAACGCGATGCCCTCTATGCCCCTAAGGAGTTAACACCCTGGGAAAAACCCCAAAAACCAGAACCCCCCCCCGCGGAGCCTATTCCCATAGCCCCCAACACACCCCCTCCCCTCCCACCCCGGGTTACCCCTACCGAAGAACAGGAGCCTGTACGCTTGCCCCCTCCCCCCCTACGGGAGGATAAGCCGTTACCCCGGGAGGATAAACCGTTACCACGGGAGGATAAGCCGTTACCCCGGGAGGATAGGCCGTTACCGCGGGAGGATAGGCCGTTACCCCGGGAGGATAAACCGCCCCCTGCAGATGATTGGAAACCGTGGACGCCGCCCCCTGAGAAAAAAACCCAACAGCGCCCTATTGATGAGTGGGATCCTAACTGAAGGGCCCCTTGCCCCCTCTCAAGAAACTTTAAAGCCCCTCGCTTTTTTGTTTGCTAAAATGCTTGCAAGTTTTGGCGTACGCACCTCAAAGGCTTTACCCCATGAGGAAGGAAGCATGAGACGCTACATTGTTTTGAGCCTGGCCGGCCTGTTGTGCCTTGGTTTCGAGGCAATGGCTTTAACGCACCCCCCACCCCCTACCTCTTCTAAAATGAAAACGGCGGTTTCTCAAATTCAACGCCTCGCCAACCAGGGAAAAGCCGAAGCCCAATATGAGTTGGGCCTTATGTATTACCACGGCAAGGGGCTGCCCAAAAATTTTGAAAAGGCATGGACTTGGTTTTCAAAGGCCGCAGAGCAACACCACGCCAAAGCACAATATAACTTGGGCGTCATGTATTATGAGGGCGAAGGCGTCGCCAGGGACTTGGGGCAGGCGGCCTCCTGGCACAAAAAAGCCGCGGAGCAGGGACATGCCAACGCACAATATAACCTCGGCGCTTCCTATGCCGCCGGCGAAGGCCTCCCTCAAAATTTGGAGGCGGCCGCCGCCTTCTATAAAAAAGCCGCCGAGCAGGGACATGCTGCCGCCCAGCTGGAGTTGGGCCTCTGCTATTACCACGGCAAAGGCTCCCCGCAGGACTTTGAGCAGGCACAGGCCTGGTTTCGCAAAGCAGCCGAGAAAGGAAACCCCCAAGCCCAATATGCCTTGGGCGTTATGTATGACAAAGGCCAGGGCTTGCCCCAAAGCCCCAAGGAAGCTGCCGAGTGGTTTCTCAAAGCTGCCAACCAAGGCCATGCCCAAGCCCAATTCAACTTGGGCGTCATGTATGACAAAGGCGAAGGCCTGGCCAGGGACTTCAAAAAAGCCGCCGCCTGGCTGAGAAAGGCTGCCCAGCAGGGGCACGCCAAAGCCCAACACAACCTGGGCGCTCTCTATGAAGCAGGCCAAGGCGTTTATAGAGACGGGGCCCTGGCCTATGTCTGGTTTGAGTGCGCCGCACGCCAAGGCTTTGAGCCCTCCATCAAAGCCAGAGACAGGCTTGAGGGGCTACTCGACAAAGAAGCCCTCCAAAGGGCACAGCAGCTTCTCCTACAGGAAGCTTTCCGTCAGGCTTGCCGCCCTTCTCCTGCTTCACAACCCGAGGCTACAGGAGAGGAATTCTTGAGTACCCTATCCCCCTCATAACACCGCCCTTAAGCCTTTCGCTTCTTCTTCACAGGTTTGGCTTGGGGGGGCTTAGCCGCCGTTTTTGTGGGTTTGGCAGAGCGCTTTGCGGCCGGGGCAACCCTTTTCGCGTTTTTCGGGGGGGTGTTTTGGGTGGACTTGGCGGCCAGCAGCTTGGGTTTGGCGACGGTTTTCTTTTCAACCCCTGCTTTCACCGCTGCCTTCTTCGCAGCGGGTTTCCTTTGGGGTTTGGACTTTTTCCCGCCTTGCGCGGCCAACCACTCTCGCCTCAACTGAAGCAACTCCGTCGCACGCTCTATGCTGAGGGCGGAAGGCTCATCCCCTTGCCTCAAGGAGGCGTTGGTTTCCCCATCTGTCACATAGGGGCCAAAACGTCCCTTCTTCAAAAAAATGTCGCGCCCTGTCTCCAAACATTTTCCCAAACTCTGGGCAGGCTCCTCTGAAGGGCGGCCTTGCATACGCTTTTGAGGCTCTCTCAAAAGACGCTGCGCCTCCTCAAACGACAAGTCAAAAAGCTGGGCTTCATAGGCTTCACCCAAATTTCGGCTCTTCTTGCCGTGTTTTAAATAGGGGCCAAACTTCCCCGTATAAAGCCATACCTCTTCCCCCTCTGCCTCCCCCAACCGTTTGGGCAGAGACAGCAATTGCAAGGCCTCTTCCAGCGTCAGGGCTTCAGGCTTCTGGTGCTTCAACAGGGAAGTCGTCTTGGGTTTGTGCGCGCCTTCCATTTCTCCAAGCTGCACATAGGGGCCAAAGCGGCCCGCTTTCAAAAAAACCGTTTTGCCCGTTTGAGGCTCCACACCCAGGGACTTGTCGCCTTTGGGCGCATTCAAAAGCTCCAAGGCTTTGTCCACCGTCAACTCGTCCGGGAGGACGTCTTCACTCAAAGAGGCCGTTTCCTCGCCGCGTTTTATATAGGGGCCAAAGCGGCCGGGCTTCACCACCACCGGCTCCCCCTCCTTGTCTTTGCCCAACACAATGCTGTTCACTTCGGCCGCGTCAATGGTGTCCAACTCGTCCCTTACCAAGGAAAACAAACCGGAGCGCCCGGGGGCTTTGGGTGTGCCTTTTCCCCAATAAAATTGTTTCAAATAGGGGAGTTTTTGTTTTTCACCCGAAGCAATCTCATCCAAGTCGTCCTCCATACGCGCCGTAAACGCATAGTCGACGAGTTCTCCAAAATGTTTGTCCAAAAGCTGCACCACGGCAAAAGCCGTCCAGCTGGGCACCAAAGCTTGCCCGTGCTTTTGTACATATTTGGCCTTCAGCGTTTCCAAAATGGAAGCATAGGTAGAGGGCCTTCCTATGCCCAACTCCTCCAGCCGCTTCACCAGCGTCGCCTCGGTATAGCGTGCGGGCGGCTGTGTCTGGTGTGTGCGGGCTTCCAGCCCCAGCAGCTTCAGCGCCTGGCCCAAACTCAAGTGGGGCAGCGGCTTGTCGAGGCCGCCCATTTCGTTGTCTTCACCCTCCATGGCGTCAGAGTGTATGCGCAAATAACCTGCAAACGTCAGTGTCCTGCCGGAAGCAACAAACTCGGCTTCCTTCCAGGGCAGCGAGGTGGTTTTTGAAAGCTGTCCTGTTATTTTGAGTGTGCGGCTGACGCCCTGGGCATCCGCCATTTGGGAGGCCAAAGTCCGCTTCCAAATCAACTCATATAACTTCCACTCCGTGGGGCTCAGTTGGGTTTTGAGGCTTTCGGGTGTCCTAAAATGCTCTCCGGCCGGGCGAATGGCCTCGTGCGCCTCTTGGGCATTCTTCACCTTTTTAGCAAATTGCCGAGGGGAGGGGGAGAGGTAGTCTTTGCCAAACAACTCTTCAATTTGCTCGCGGGCCGAGGCCATGGCCGAAGGCGAAAGCTGCGTCGAGTCCGTACGCATATAGGTAATGTAGCCGCGCTCATAGAGGCTTTGTGCAAGCCCCATCACCTGCTTGGCCGAAAGTCGCAGCTTGCGTCCGGCTTCCTGCTGCAAGGTGGAAGTCATGAGGGGCGGCTTCGGCGAGGAGCGGCTGGGTTTTTGCGTGTCCTCCTTGATGAGGAAAGTCTGGCCCTCCAGCGCCTTCACCAGGGCCTTGGCCTCCTCTTTTTTCAATACATGGGCGTCGGCAGGGCACAGGCCCTGCGCGTCAAAGTCCTTGCTTTGGGCAATGCGTTTTTTGTCGAGCGTCAAAAGTTGCGCAGCAAAGTCCGGCGGCCCCGCAAACAAGGCCTGCAAGTCCCAAAAAGCAGCCATGCGAAAACGCATGCGCTCCTGCTCTCTTTCTACCAGCAGGCGAATGGAAGGGCTTTGCACGCGCCCGGCTGAAAGCCCTGTCTTCACCTTGCGCCACAATACGGGGGAAACTTCATAGCCATAGAGACGGTCCAAAGCGCGCCGCGCCTCCTGCGCATCTACCAAGAGGGGGTCTATTTCGCGCCAATGCTCCTTGGCATGCAAAATGGCTTTCTTCGTTATTTCATTAAAAACCATCCGCTTTACCGGTATTTTGGGTTTTAATACCGAAACCAAATGGAAGGCTATGGCTTCCCCCTCCCTGTCTTCGTCTGTTGCCAGAAAAAGCTCGTCCGCCCCCTTCAACGCCTGGCGAAGCTTGCCCACCACCTCTTTTTTCTTCACCTCATAGGAGAGCGCAAAGTCCTCGTCTACGTCCACGCCCAGGCCACTCTCCGGCAAATCCACAATGTGGCCAATGCTGGCCAATACGGTGTGGTTTTTGCCAAGGAATTGAGAGATGGTTTTGGCCTTGGCCGGGGATTCGACAACCACCAGAGAGTTTAGGGACATATTTCGTTCACTTTTTGGTATAAGAAAAGAAAGCTAAGAAACCTGTATGATAGAAAAATGGAGCTCACTTGCCGGGGCAACGCATTACCCAAACCTGTCGTTTTGTCAAAAGGCGCTTGCGTGTGCCAGCTAGAAACTTCTTTTTTGCAATACCTTTCCTATATTCCCTATGTGCCTAAGGCCCCTCCTCCCCCTTGCCGCTGCCCTCCTCGCGGCGCTTCTGTCTGCCTGTCAAATGCCCCCCCTGCCTTCGACAAACGCGCAGGACGAGGAGGGACTCCTCCTGCAAAACGTGCGCTTCTACAGCGCTGAGGGCAACCAATTGCAGCTGTTTGGACATTTTTTGGAAGTCCGCTTCTTGGCAAAACAACGCCTGCTCAAATCCAAACATGCCAACATTCTATGGGTTCCAGAGTTGTTCCGCTTTCAAGCAGAAGGCCTCAACCTTCGCTTGGATACCCAAGAGGCCTGGGCCTTTGCGGGCTGGAAATTTCAAACCCAGGAAAACAGCTTCGGCGAAGGCAGCTTGGCCTATGGCTATAAAGACAAACTCGGAAACATGTTCGCCCAAACCGAAGCGCCTTTGCAGCTGTGGACAGAGGAGGCAGAGGAGAAAAACACTTTGAATGCCGAATCGGCCACTTGCGAAAAGAGGACAAGGCGTTGCGTGTTTTCAGGTGAAGTAAAAACCACTTTGAGCAAGGCGCACTGATGGCAGACTTTTTCTCAACCCTGTTTCAAAACAACCCCCATTCCCTTCTCAGGGGGGGGGGGTTGAGGGGTGTTTTTCTTGTACTCCTGGGCCTCGGGGCCGGTTTGCTGATGGGGGCCGGCGCGCCGCCTTCCAAGAAAATTGAAATATCCGCCAAACAACTGGAGGTGCTCGGCGAGGAAAACAAGAGCATTTATAGGCAAAATGCGCATGTACGCAACCAGGACATGGAGCTTCAATGCGACGAGCTTTTTGTCTTTTATACACCGCAGCGTACCATTGTGCGCATTGAGGCGCTCGGCCACGTAGAAGCCAACGATCAACAAAACCGAGCTATAGGGGAGCAGGCCTTTTTCAACAATGAAACGGGCTTGCTTGAAGTGGTCGGCAACCCCGAAGCCCAGTTTGCCGGCGGCTCCGTACGCGGCAGCAAAGTGCTTCTCAACACACGCACCAAAGAGGCCCTTGTTGAAAACCCCACCACTTTGCTGAGTGAGGCGCCCCATGCCAAGGAGAGCGCCAAAGAGGCCGAGGTTGAAATTTTGGCGGAGCAACTCATGTTTGAGCACAACAGCAAAGTGGCCACATGGGAGCGCCAAGTCCACCTGCGCCGTGGCCCCATGCTGATTCGCGCGCCCTCCTTGCGCGCTTTTTATGACGAGAAGGGCCAACTCCAAAAAGCCATTGCTACGGGAGGGGTGGAGGTGCAGGACGAGTTGCGCTGGGCCAAAAGCCAAACCGCCCACCTGGACAACCGTCGCGGCATTATTGTTTTGACAGGAGCACCCGAAGTTAAAGAAAAAAACAGCCACCTGCGCGGAAGCCGCATCAGCTTTGTTACCGGAAAACATACCCTCACCGTGGAAAATGCCCAAACCGTCTTTGAGGTGTCCAACCCTTGAGTTTTTTGTGGGAGACTTGCCCAACAGCTTTCAGCAGGTTTTCCCTTTTGTCTGACAGTGGGAGGTTGCTTGTCTACAGGTGTCTTAGAAGCCAGTGCCTTAATAAAACAATTTAGAAAACATAGGGTGGTTAACGAGGTTTCTTTTTCCGTGTCGCCAGGGGAAGTCGTTGGCCTCTTGGGCCCCAATGGCGCAGGGAAAACCACCAGCTTTAACATGGTGGTGGGACTGCTGAAACCCGACGGCGGCCAGGTGCGCCTCTCAGGCAAAAACTTGACGGGCCTGGCTTTGCACCAACGCGCGCGCCTGGGCCTCGGCTATTTGCCGCAGGAAGCTTCCATTTTTCGCAAACTGACGGTGAAGCAAAATTTTCTCGCCGTCCTGGAGTTGGACAAAAGCTTGTCCAAAGCCGAGCGCGAAGCGCACGCACAAAATATGTTGGCAGAATTTTCGCTGGAGCATGTACACGACAACCTCGGCGAAAACCTCTCGGGCGGAGAGAGAAGACGCACGGAAATTGCACGCGCCTTGCTTGCCAAACCCTCCATCCTCCTCTTGGATGAGCCTTTCGCCGGCGTGGACCCCATCAACGTCGCGGAGCTTCAAAAAGAAATTGCCCGCCTCAAAGCCAAAGGCCTCGGCATTCTCATTACGGACCACAACGTCCAAGACACGCTGCGCGTCTGCGATAGGGCCTACCTCATTGTCAATGGAAAAATTCTTGAGGAGGGCTCCCCCCAAAAACTCAGCACCTCCCCCCTCGCCCGTAGCCTCTACCTCGGGGAAAATTTCCAACTCCAAACCCTCTTGCCTACCCCCCCTTCTTCAAACCTTTGAAATTCCTTAACCCCCTAAATTTATTTGGCTCCTCTAAGGCCCTCCCCTCCCCCCTGAAACGCCCCTCCCCCCCCTGGCCCTCAGCCCCCCAGCTTGTCGCATGGAGACGCTATGCCCTAGGAAACAACGCCTCTGGCGTGTACGCTGCGCAATAGCGCTGGGGTTCTCCCACGCCATTTGCTATCCTCTGCGGGTTGGCACGAATTTTGTCGGGCACAGCCTCCAGGAGAACCAGCACAAACCATGGCCATAGAAATGCGACAGAGTCTGAAGCTTTCACAACAGTTGGTCATGACGCCCCAACTGCAACAGGCCATTAAATTGCTTCAACTCTCCTACCCGGAACTCCTGGAGCAACTCCAAGAAGAAATAGAGCAAAACCCCATTCTGGAAGCCACCGAGGAAAAAACAGAGACGGAGCTGGACAACTATGGCGTCGGCGAGCTCTCTCTAGAGGCGGATACGCAGGAGCTGCCTCAGGACTTTGAACCCCCTGTACCCGAAAATGCCCCGGAATATACGGCTGAAGATAACCCCCCTGAAATGGATTGGGATGCTTTCCTCAACAGCGACCAATTCCGCGAAACCCTCCCCGAAGAAAAAGGCAACCACGCCGAGCAGGACGCCTCCCCCAGCTTCGAAACCTACCTCGTTAAGTCCACAAACCTCTTCGAGCATTTGCTCGCACAGGTGCGACTCATCCGCTTCAACGACGCCGAACTGCGCATCGCCTTGCTCATTTTGGGCAACCTCAACGACGACGGCTATCTGGTCCTCCCCACCGTCGAGGGAGACCCCCTCATCGCCCTCGCCCATGAGGCCGATGTCCCCCTCGGCCTCGCAGAGCGCGTCCTCCAATGCATTCAACGCCTGGAACCCTTGGGCTGCGCGGCACGCGACTTGCAGGAATGCCTCCTGCTTCAACTGCGTACCCAACCCTCCTCTAAAACACGCTTGCTCGGCGCTATTATCAAACGCCATATAAAACTGCTGGAAACAGGCAACCTGCCGGCCATCGCCCGGGAAATGAAAGTCCCCCTCGCAGAAGTGATTGAATGTTCTAAATTACTTAAAAAACTTAACCCTAAACCGGGACGTAACCACTCCGGTGAAGATGCGCCGCATATTACACCGGACGTTTATATTTATAAACATGGGGATAATTATACCATTGTACTTAATGACAATGGCTTATCTAAACTGCGTATTTCCAATACCTATAGGCATGCCTTGCAACAAGGCGACTTGGCCGCCGGCTCCACCAAAAATTTTGTCCAGGAAAAACTCAAAAGCGCCCTGTGGCTCATCCGCTCCATCCACCAACGCCAGCGTACCATTCATAAGGTGACAGAAAGCCTTATTAAATTTCAACGCGAATTCCTCGAAAAGGGCGTCGGCTATTTGAAACCCCTCATTTTGCGCGACATTGCCGAGGACATCGGCATGCACGAGTCCACCATCTCCCGCGCTACCACCAACAAATATGTGCATACCCCGCAGGGTATTTTTGAGTTAAAATATTTCTTTAACTCCTCCATCGCCTCCTCGGCCGGCGAAAACTTGGCCAGTGAGGCCGTTAAAAACCACCTGCGCCAACTCGTCGCCGAAGAGCCCCCCCAAAAACCCCACTCGGACCAAAAACTCGTGGAGCTGCTCCAGGCCAAAGGCATCGACATCGCCCGGAGGACCATTGCTAAATATAGAGAAATGCTCGGTATCCTCCCCTCCAGCAAACGTAAACGCTATTTCTAAACCCAGAGGGGTATAGAGGGGGGCTAGCGACACGCTGATTTAACCCAGTTTCTGTTAAAACGTATATGAAAGACAGCCCTGGGGCGCTGCGGAGTGCCTTTCACGCTGCTGATGCCAATGGCCCGGTGCGCATTCATGGCGGCATCCGCTCCAAGCCTCCCCCCCCCCTCAACACCAACCCCTTGGCTAAGCCCTCGTCTACCCCTTTAAACTATGGATTTAGCCCCCTGGGGAGGAGAAAGCGCGGGCCATGTCTACAACAGCCTGGGGGGAGGTTTGCAGCAAAATGGCCGCGGCCTCTTGGGCGCGCTGGGCCAAGGCGGCGTCGTTTTGCGCTTGGGCTGCGGCATACAGCCCCAGGTGTACCTCGGGCAAGAAGGGGTTGAGGGCCAGCGCCCGCTCAAAGGCCTGTTGGGCCCTGGCCCACTGGGACTGGAAGAGGTGCAGTTTGCCCAGGCTCAGCCATACAGCGGCGGGGGTGGCTTCGCCCAAGCCGCTTTCCAGCACCCGCCCGGCCTCCTCCAAGCGCGAGAGGGCCAGCAATACCTGCGCATAACCCTGGGCTAGGGAAGCCCTACCCTGCCCCCCTAAGGCCCAAGCTTTGGCATAGTGGTAGGCGGCAGCCTCATAGCGCTGGTGTTGGGCATAGAGTTTGGCCAGGCGTAGGGCATAGAGGAGTTGAGGGGGGGGCCTATGGGGGGCTAAAGCAGGGGGGGGGTGGCCTTAGGGAAGCGGCGAGCGAGTACCGCACGGCGGAAGCCCTGTTTCCATTTGGCCCAAGGCGCCCCCGAAAGCTCCGCAATGGCGCGTTGGACGTCACCGTGCAGGGAGAGTTTTTCGAGGAGTTGGGCGAAGGCTTTGGGGCCCTGTTGGGCTTTCCAATATTCCAGCAGCAAGAAGCCCTCGACGAAGGCCAGGGGGGAGGGGCTATGGCCCAAAGCATATTCCTCCAGCAGGAGCCTAGGGGAGGCACGCATATGTTTTTGTAGGGCCTCCCCCTCGGCCTTCGTCAGGGGAGGGTAAGGTAGGGGGTATAGCAGGGGGGCAGCGGAGGCGGCAGGGGGCCTTTGCCAGCGGTTTTGCAAATGGGCAGCGAGGGCTTCTTGCAGCCAGGGGGGGGCCTGGCCTCGGGTAAGTTGGGCAACGGCCAAGCATACATATGCATAGGCGAGCGGGTTTTGCCACGCGAAGCCGCCGCCTAGGGCGCTGGGGGAGAGTAGGGCCATTTTGCCGAAGGCGCACCCCCCTGCACCTTCTCCTGCCCTCCCCCCTACCCTCCCCCCTACCCTCCCCTTAGCCCCCCCTTTTTCCAAAGCTAAGCCTAAAAGCCCCGCAAGCATAGGCGCGTTGTCAGCCATTTCCACGCGCAATTTTTCTCTGGGGGCAAAGCCCAAGTCGGCTTTGAGGGCCTCATATTGGGCCTCCAATACCTCCAAGGCATAGGGGGCCAAGGCGGCGTATTTGCCTTGAGGGAGGAGGAGGACAAAATGCGCGCTCTCAAAGCGCTGGGCGTTTTTCAGAAGGCGTTGTCCTGTTTTGGCCAGGCGCAGGAAGCTGTTGGGCACGTCCTCCTGGCCTGCCAGTACAAACTCGCTAACGGCCTCCTCATAGAGGCCCTGTTGGAAGGCCATACGCCCTTGCAAATAGTGCAGCAGGGCCAGGCCGTGCAAATTCAGCTCCTCCACTTGGAGCATAAGGAGGCGAGCGGTGTCCACGTCCCAGGCATTCAGTGCTTTTTCAACGGCCTGGGCCAGCATATCGAGGCGGTTACCCTCAAGGGGGGAGGGTTTCTCCTGGGGCTTTAGGGCAGAGGGGTAGGCCAGGGCCTGGGGTATAGCCGTTGCCATTTGGGAGAGGAGGCATGCCCAGCGCAAGAGGCGTTTCATTTCACCAACTCCTCATAATAGCGCCGTACAGGCTCCGCATAGCCTTCGGGCACGCCTTGGCGCATGGTTTCCAGCAACTCTTTACGGAAGTGGGGTGGGGCATGGGCCTCTTTGGGCAGCACAAGCCGTTTTTGGCCTTGGCCTATGCCTTGGCCCAGGCTTCCGGAGGCAGAAGGCAGGGGCATGGAGGTTTGGGTTGTGCCGCCGGCCTGGAGTTGTTTTTTGAGGGTTTGGAGTCCCTGGGCGGCTTGGGTTTGTTCGCTTTGGCCTTCTTGGGCATTGCCCAGGCGCAGGCGGCTGGCGGCTTTTTCCATGTGGCGCGCCACTTTTTCCATGTTGTTTTTGGCCTCTTCGTCAAAGAGGGGGGCTTTTTCTGAAAGCGCCTCCATTTGGCGTTGTACCTCCCGAATACGTTCGCCCAGGGCTTCTTGTTTGCTGACGGACTCGGCAAAGCCGGTGGTATCGCCTTCAGCGGAAACGCCGCTTTTGTGGCCAAACAGGCTGCGCAGGCGCTCCTGAAAGTCCCTGGCTTTTTCAGCCCCCTCCAGGCTGGCCTCTTTGGTTTCTTTGGAGCGTTGGCGCTCCTCAGGGGAGTTGCCCAGCATGCGGTCCAAGGCCTCTTGGTTTTTGCCTGCGGCGGCCAACAGCTCGGTTTTTTGCACAAGCTCTCTGACAATTTCAGAAGCCAAGGAGGCGTCGTTGGAAGAGAGCGCGGATTTCACCATTTCCAAGTCCTTGAGGGCATTTTCGCGCAGGTTTTGCTCATGCAAACTCATGCGCTCCAAGTGGAGGTTTTTGAGTTGGGAGCGCAAGGCTTCCAAGCGGGCGTCCAACTCTGGGCGTGCGGCTTCGTTTTTTTGGGCCAGCTCCTGGGCGGCTTGTTGGCGTTGCCGTTCCTGCAGGGTTTGTGTTTTGTGGAGCAGGGCTTCTTGCTCCACCAGGACGGACTCCATGGCCTGGCGAAAATTTTCAAACTCTTCTGAAAGCGCCGCGTTGGTTTTTGCCTGTTGGGGCGACGGCGTTTCCTCATTCCAAGAGTCTTCGAGTTGGCCCAGCATGGACTCGGTTTGGCGCAGCGCTTCGTCCATATGCCCCTCGGCGAGGGCGGTTTCGAGGGAGGCCATGGCATGTTGGGTATTTTCTTGAAAAGGCGCGCTCCAATCGGCCTCTTTGGCGTCTGCGTTTTCGTCGGCCTGGGACATTTCAGCCATGCGTCCAAGCAAGTCAAAAATACGGGTTTTCCGTTTTTGAATTTGGGCCAACAAGGCGGCTTTCTGCTCCGGCGTTGTGGCAAGGGCATGTTGGGAAAGCAGGGTTTTCAATTGGGCCAATTGGGACTTCAAAAGTTTTGCAAACTCAGCCATGGCCTGGGCGTGGAATTGGCCCAGCAAGTCCTCCAAATAGAGGAGGTGGTGCTCCGCGCTGGAGACTTCTGCAAAAACGGCTTTTGCGAGGAATTCCGGGTTGTGGGTTTGGCGTGCTTTTGTGGTGTTGTTGGCCAAACGCCGGAGGTTTTGCGCGGCATTTTCAAAGGCTGTGGCCAAGGCCTTGGGGGCCAACGCGTCCTGTAGAATATTTTTGGAGGCCTGCTCCAACTCTGCGGCAACCGACATGGCCTGCTCCTCCAACGCTCTCTTAGCGGTGGGGGTTTTAGGGGAGGCGCGGGGGGACATTTCACCGCTTTCGAGGAGGTCCGCCGCATGGGCCAAAAGTTGTTTCCAAGCGTGGCGGGTTTTGTCCACAGCCGTTTGGGTATGCATGGCCTGGCTGAATTTTTGGAGCATTTGGGTTTGGGACAAGCCCTCTTTGTTGCCGGCCTCAGTGTCGTTGTCCTTAGCCACCAGCGTATAATAGACGGTTTGGCCGGGCAACAAAGCCAGGGGGCCCAAGTCCCACAGGAAGTCCGCTTGGACGAAGCGTGTTTGAGACAGGGGGAGGGGCAAAGTTTCAACCGTCTGGTTGTCCACGGAATAGCGTAACTCTAGGGAGTTAAGGCCATAGTCGTCGTCGGCCTCAAAGCGCAAGAGGGTATGGTTTTCTTCCGGGGGGAGGACGAGGGGGCTTTCAGGGGAGAGCAGGCGTACATGAGGGGGGTTATCCCTTTCCACAAGGAGGGGGATAGGGGGGCTTTGGGCGGTGGTTTTGCCTTGGCTGAGGAATTGAATTTGGTAGCTGCCGCTGGTGGAGGCCACCCAGCGTCCGCGCAGCATTCGGTTGGGATATACCTCCAGGGGGAGGGGGGTGCCGTTAATCACCAGTCTAGCCTGTTGTACCTTTCTATCGGCCTTGGCCTCCCACTCAACAGTGGTGCCTTGGAGGGTATTGACTTCGCCATTGCTGTTGTGCACCACCCGCTCCGGAAGCCCCGTATAACTCGGGAAGGCATAACGCAGCCTAAACTCCCCGGCGATGGGGCCTCCTGTCCCCCCTCCTGAAAGCGATGGGGCCCCCTGCATTTTCCCCACGCCTGTTTTCCAAGCTGGGGCAAAATACATGCCCAAGAAGCAACACAGTCCCAGGCATATTCCGAGGCTCAGCAGGCTTTTGGGGGGCAAGGGTTGGCGAGGGGGGGAGAGGGGCCCATGTTGTTGGATGCGTTTTTCGAGGTTTTCCCAGAAGGCCTGGACGAGGGCGGCGGAATGTTGGGCATGCTCCGCGGGTGGGGCAGGGAGGGCCAACTCCCAGGCGCAGAGGAAGTCCAGGTGGAAGGAGGGGAGGTGGGCGGCGAGGCAGCGGGCTGCCTTTGCCGGTGTTGAAGTTTGGCAAGCGCGCACAAAACTCCAGGCGAAGGTGCCGACGGAAAGCGCCGTACAAGCGGCGAGCAAAGCCCAGGCGGAGGGGGCATGGAGGTTGGCCCAAAACCCGGCGGCGAGGGTACCGAAAATACCCAACAAGAGGGCGAGGGTGCTGCCCCAAAGCAGGCTACGAAGGCGAAGGCGTCGGCGTGTAGCCTCCAGCAATTGGTACCAGGCAAAAGCGCGAAGCTGACTTCGTGTCATAAGCCGAGGGGGATTCACGGTAAACTAGAAGCGATCGTCCGAGGGGAGGATGCTAACGGGGTGGGGAATATCCATCTCTTCTTGAGGGGGGGTTTGGGGCAAGACGACGGTGAAGCGGGAGCCCTGGTTGGAATCGCTGAGGACGCGGACGACGCCGCCATGGCCTTCGACGAAGCCTTTGACGATGGCCAAGCCAAGGCCTGTTCCGCCGAATTCGCGTGTAGAGCTGGAGTCGACTTGGAAGAAGCTGCGGAAGACGTTGTCGAGTTGGTCCTTGGGAATGCCGATGCCGGTGTCTTCCACCCACAGGCGGTAGCCTGGGGCCTTCAACTCCTCTTGGTATTCTTTTTCAGTGAGGACGACAGAAATTTTCCCCTGAGGCAGCGTAAACTTAATGGCATTCGTCAGAAGGTTGATGAGCACCTGCTTTAAGCGCTCCTTGTCGCCGACGGCATCCGAATGGGCAGGAATGTGAGCCGTCACCGTAATTTTCTTTTTGGCCACCCAAGGCCGCACGCTGGCCAAGGAAAGGCGCACCAATTCGCCCAAGGAGATGGGCTCAAAATTCATATGGACTTTTCCGGCCTCAATTTGGGTAATGTCCAGCATAGAGGAGATGAGTCCCAGCAAGGACTGGCTGCGCTCTAAAATGGTAGAGACATATTCGGACTGCTCCATATTCATAGGGCCGGCCAAGCCGTCCGAGAGCATTTCGGAATAGCCGATGATGGAGGTAAGAGGCGTACGCAACTCATGGCTGACGGTTGCGAGGAAAGAGGATTTGAGTCTGTCCAACTCACGCAGCCTTTCATTCATTTGGAGGAGTTTGCGGTTTTGGTTTTCAAGCTCCCGTGCATGCTCCAAAGTGGTTTCCACCTGCATGGACGAAGCATAGAAGGCGCGTTGTCCCGAAGCGATGAGCAAGTGGAGGATGGAGGAGAAAGGCAGAAGGATGCGCAGGAGTTTTGACTCAGAGGAGCGCTCCACATTTTCTGCGAGTTTGGCAAGTTGCTCCATGTCCCAATCTGAATGGTTGGTTGTGTCCAGAGAAGCGGGCCAAGGTTGGAGTTGTTCTGGGAAGAAAGGCCCAAAAACAACCCGGCCCAAAATGTCTCCGTCAAAGACGATGGGCATGAGCAAATAGCGCAGGCCTGCATAGCATGAAATGACCAGGGGGGGAGGGGTGCCGGGAGGAGGTGTTTCTATCAGGGCGAGGGGTGCATGCTCGTCTGGAGTTAGGGGGCCGTTGGTGAGGCGGGAGACGACGGCGGCGCATGTTTGGCGGCCCGAGGGTGTGGCAAAGACGGCGGAACAAAATTCGCCGCCGTCTGTTTTGGCGTCTGCGAGTTTTTGTCCTTCCTCGTCAAAGATGCGAATGCCGATGTGGTGCAGCTCAGCAAATTCTCTAACCATTTGGGAGAGGGCTTCACTGCTGACCAAGTTTTTCAGCAAAAGCTTTTTATCGAGTACCGACTCGGAGACCATGGTGGGTTTAGGGGTGGTTTAGAAGTGAAGGGAAGAGGAGGAGGTATCCATATGGCGAAATATTTTAGCTAAGAATTCTTCTTCATCCATATTCAGGTTAAGGGAGATGTTGGAGCGGGCGTCCAAGTCTCTATAGGCGGCTTGCAGGACAGCGAACAAGGTTTCGAGGACGCCCACGCCTTGGATGGCGATGGCGCCGACAACAGGCTCCTTTCCGCGTGCGCGTATTTTTTCCAACTCTTCGTCTGTCTGGGTGTCCGGCAAGTCACGTTTGTTGAATTGGATAACGGTAGGAACGCTTTGAGGGTCCAAGCCCACCTCGCGCATGTTTTGCCGCATGTTTCTCCAATAGGTATTGTTTTCTTCGGTGGCCTTATGGCGGCTGTCGGCGATGAAGGCGACGGCGTCGCTTCCTTGGAGGACGATGCGTCGTGTAGAGTTATGGATAACCTGTCCCGGGACGGTAAAGAGTTTAAGTTTAATTTTAATCCCGGACTTACTTTTAAAATAGACGGGGAGGAGATCAAAAAACAACGTACGGTCATCATGTGTGGGGATGCATAGAAGCTGTCCACGCATGGAGGGTTGTGCTTTGGAGTGGATGACCTGCAAATTGGTGGTTTTTCCCGAGAGGCCGGGGCCATAATAGACGATTTTTATCGTCAATTCTCTTTTCTCGTGATTGAGTTGCACGATGCTTTTGGCAGAAGGAGGCGGTGTTAGGTTTGAAGCGTTTGGACTATAGCACAATTTTAAAGCACACAAGTCCAAGCTCGAAGGCTATGCTCTGTTATTAGATAAGGAGGTGGAAGGATGGAGATGACGACGAACCCACAAGACGCAGTCCCAGAAAGCCTTGCTGCGGCGCCAAGTGTAGAGAAGAGCAGCGAAAGCTTGCCGGTTTTGAAGTTTGGCCTGCCGACGGATGAAGAATTGCCGGCCTTGGCCCGACTCTATGCGGCCAACCTTCCGCTTTCAGAGGTTGAAGCGCAAGAAATGCTGGAGAAATTGATACGTTTAAGGGAGCGGATACAGGTAGCGCGCGCCAACGGGCAGGTTTTGGGTTTTGTGACGGTGGAGCCCAACGGCCCCGTAAGGGGGACGGCCTTTCTTCGCCACCTTGTGGTGAAGCCGGAATACCGGAGGCGGGGGGTGGGGGCCTCTTTGTTAAAGCAGGCCTATGGCATGGCCTTAGGGATGCCGCGCAAGAGTTTGTTGTTGAGGGTAGACCCCTCGGATGAGGGTGTGGTGACTTTTGTACGCAAGGCAGGGTTTATGACGGTGGGGGCGCTCAGCAGCAAGAAGAGCGGCAAGTTAAAGTTGTTGATGAGCCACGAGCTTTAGGCCGGTTTAAAAGCCAACGGAAGGGGCACAAAAAAAACCAGCCGCCCAAGGGCAGCTGGTTTTTTTAACTCTGTTTTGCCCAAATTAGAGTGAGAAGGGCAAGTCCAGCTGGATGAGGTGATATTTCTGGTCGGCGATTTGGCCCATGATGCCCATGGCATAGGAGATGGCAGGCCTGAAGAAAGTTTTCTCGCCGATTTTGAAGTTGCCGCGGAGGCCTATCGCAATTGTCATGTTTTGCATTTGCAGGTCGGCTCTGTCGTTCGCTTCTGGGCTGTCGCTGTCCAGATTGTTTTGAATAGCGCGAGGGGGCTTAAGCCAACGTTGATAGCGAAGCTCCACGCCTACAGCCAATTGCGGAATGATGGAATAGCCGACAAACAGGCCGCCGACGAGGTTTCGTTTGGCCACCTCAGCTACTTGTTTCTCTTCACCGCGGACGCGGAAAATCTCCAAATAGGTGACTTCGAGTTGCACCGTCAGTCCATACGCGACATAGGCAATGTCGACGCCTGGAATGATGGCCATGTCATTCACCAGATGCAGAGCGCCGTCCATATTCGCACGGACGAGCCCACTGCCTGAGTTGACAGCTCTCAGGCTTTGATCGCCATTGTTTCCACCGCCGGAGCCGATGGGAGCTGAGACGCCCAAATAGAAGGCCGTGCGCAAGGCGCCGTCCAGGAATTTGGGTGTATAGTTGAGGAACAAAATGCCGTTGGTGAGGGCAGAGCCATTTTTTGCACCTGGGGTGACATCTTTGTCGGGGAAGTCATTAGCCACACCAATGCGTGCCAAAAGGCCGAAGTCCGGAGCGAAGGTATATCCCGCATTCAGCACGGAAACTTCTTTCATGCCTTTGCCGCCTGGGACGGTGGACTCTGTGGCGTCATAAAGGGCAAGGGTGTTGTCGAGGCGCACCACATTGCCTGCAGAAATGGGGCGCAGTTGGAAAGGCAGAGTATAAGGCGCTGCTGCTTTTTTAGGGGCAGGGGCAGGCTCTGGTTCAGGAGCGGGAGCGGCCTCTTGCTCCACTTGCCCCACCTGCTCCACCGGCTCGGCTTGCTCAGCCGCCATATCATCAGGATTTGCCCAAGCGATGAAAGGCATCGCGACCAATAACCTTAGAAGCTGTTTCATAAGTTCCTTTCGATTAAACGAGTCTTTCTGGTGAGACGTTATGGAAGTGGCAACCCTTTTCGTTTCTCCGGATTCAAACGGCTGCTAGCGTATCGTATGTCTGCGACAAAATGTGATTCATATGCCTGGGACAGAATATTATTCTTGAAGTGAAAAGCAAAAAGAAAAAACGTCTGGGACTGCCTAGGCGGGAAGACCGGCCTTGCCTTCATGAAAATGTTTGACCTCCATCCACGTAAGCAATTGTTTTGCCCGAGGTAGAGAAGAAAGCAAGTATTCTCCATAATTTTTTGTTCTTAAACGCGAATCCATTAGCGCAACTACACCATAATCATCAGAATTCCGAATAAGTCTACCGAAACCCTGTTTAAGCCTAAGGGCGGCCTGGGGGAGTTGATAGGAGGAGAAGGGGTTGAGGCGGCGTTTTCTAAGGGCGTCCAGGCGTGCTTCGGTAAGGGGCTCTGTAGGCACGGCGAAGGGTATTTTGTCGATGGTAACCAGGCGCAGCGCCTCCCCTGGAATGTCCACGCCCTCCCAGAAGCTGTGGGAGCCGAAGAGGACGGAGGGGGTTTGGACGAAGGCCTCAAGCAAGGCTTGGCGTGGCCTGCTGCCTTGGAGCAAAGCGGGGACGGAGAGTTGGGGGGCCAATTGCTCGAAGCTGTGTTGCATTTGGCGAAGGCTCGTAAAGAGGGCGAGGGTACGTCCTCCGAAGAGGGAGATGAGGGCCCAAAGCTCCTGGTTAAGGGCCTGGGGGAAGAGGGGGGAGTCCGGCGGGGGCATATGGGCAGGCAAATAGAGGGCGGCCTGTTTGGAATAGTCAAAAGGGGAGGGCACATGCAGGCTGTCCCACGTGCCTTCCTGGAAGCCCAGCCGCTGGGCCACATAGGCGAAGTCGGTTTGCTCCGCTTGGCCCGTGGTGAGGGTAGCAGAGGTGAGGACGCCCGAGCGGACGCGCGCATAGAGGTTTTGTTGCAACAGAGGCCCAACGTCAATGGGGGCGGCCTTGGCCACCCAATGGAGGCCGCGCCGCTGTGCCCAACGCACATAATTTTCCGCGAAGGCCAAACCCTTCCAATTGTGCTCCGCCCAAGCAATGCGTCGAGCCAAGAGTTGCAGGGGTGCGCCGGCTTTGTCCTCGTTTTGGGTTTCGTTGCAGAGGCTGCCCAGGGCTTTGAGGGTTTGAAACAAGCTTTCCCCTCGCGACAAGTCCTCCGCCGTGAGTTTTATGGGTTGCTGGGCATGTGCATTTTCCACCCAAGGCGCGAAAAAAGCATTGGAGGCAGCAGCCAAATGGGCCCCCAGGGAGCCCCAAAGCCCGCCTTGGCGTGTGGCCATGCGCAGAATGTCTCTGGAGAGAAATTCCAACTCGCGGTTGGAGAGGCCATAGACGAAGTTTTCGGTTGCGGCTGCCTCCATGTCATGCGCTTCGTCTACCACCAAGGCGTCATATTCCGGGAGAATGAAAAAAGCCTTGTCCCCAAGCCTTGCCTTGAGGGCGAGGTCCGCAAACAGCAGCGCGTGGTTGACAATAATCAGCTGGGCGCGCTCCGCTTTTTTTCGAGCGCGGGACAGAAAGCAGTTTTCTTTGAGGGGGCACTCATGGCCCAAGCAGTTTTCTTCTCCGGCACAAAGTTGCTCCCACAGAGGCCAGTTGTCCGGCATTTCAATTTCAGAGCGCTCCCCCGTTTCGGTTTGCTCCACCCAAAGGCAGAATTGGGAATGGAAGGCGGCGTTTTCGGCGACATTTCCCACATAGGGCAGCCCAACCTTGGCCTGTGCCGTCAAGTATTGGGCCTGGTGCTGCTCAAAGCGCAAGAGGCACAAATAATTTCGTCTTCCTTTGAGGAGGGCGGTGGAGGGTTTTTGGGGCAACAAGCTTTCAAGCATGGCCATGTCCCGGAAAAACAGCTGGTCCTGCAAAGTCCGGGTAGAGGTGGCAATAACGGTACGTTTTGAGCCCAGCAAAGCCGGCACCAGGTAGGCAAGTGTTTTGCCCGTACCCGTACCTGACTCAGCCAACAGCCAGCGCTCCCCCCGCAGGCTATGGGCTATAGCGACAGCCAGTGTTTGCTGGCTGGGCCTAAAAACAAAGCCCGGCCAATGTTGGGCAAGCCGGCCTTCTTTTGAAAAAAAGTCAATAAGTCCAATAGAATATTCTTCAAAGGCTTGGGGAGGCATGGTTTTCTGTTTGACGCGAAGTTGATGTAGGATTAAGGCTCCTAAAAAGGGTTATTTCATCTTTTTCTCAAGGATAGAGGCGCCTGTTTCTAAGCGGTTTTGTTTTTTTAACATTGTGTCGTTTAGGTGTCTAAAACCAAGAGTGGGTATAGAGGTCCGTTATTTTTCTATAGGTGTTGTAAGCTTTATTTAAATTCAAACTAGGAGTCAGTGGTTTATGAAACGTTTTCTCGTAGCTTTCGTTGGCGTGACTTTAATGGCCTGCACGAGTATTGAGTCGACAGTGGTTGAGTCTGAAGCGATGAAGGACATTGTAGCCAATGGAGGCGAGCCTGTTGCGGTGATTCAAGCCAACTCTTTGGGTTGGACATTTTTCTGGCACAGCCTAACGGTTGTGGACACGAATTTGGACGAAGTGATTGGCTTGCTGGTAACGGAAGCCAAGTCCATGGGAGCGAACAAGGTGGACCTGAAGAGTGCCGGGACGAGCCCCCGCGGTGGTTTTTGGGGATTGTCTGCCATTCTCATGGGTATGCCCAGCTCTGAAGCTGTAGGTATTGCCGTCAAATAAGCTTTCCAAGTTTCAACCCGCCAACCAAGGCCCCTCTTGGGAGAGAGGGGTTTTTTTGTGGGCCAAGCACCTAGGGAAGGGAGCGTATGAATGTTTTGGAAAGGCTGGGTTACATGTGGGCTTTTATGTGTATTTGCATGCAAGAAAGAGTCGACGTTGCTGAGTTCGGCCGAGATTTTGCAGAAGATGGAAGCCCGTGAAAAAGTGCTCTCTTCTTTTTCAATTCAAGTCCACACAGAAGAGGCGGGTGGGGCCATAGAACACCAGCTGGTTTTTCGCGCTCCGGATTTTTTACGTGTGGAGGTGCAGCGGCCTCAAAAGTTGAGTTTGGGGTTTGATGGCCGCGACCATTATCGCCTTGAACCGTCTGCGAAGAAGTTCAGCGTCCTAAGCCTCAAGCTTCCTGCGGCGGAACGCAAAGTGGCTTTGTCGAAGCTTTTGGGTGCTTTTGTGCCGGAGGGTTTCCAATTGCCCAAGGTAATGCCCAAAGGGTTGAAGCAAAGCTGGTTGGAGCCTCAAGGCTCCACTCGCATATTGCGTTTAGAAAACCATTTGAGGGATGGAAGTGGAGAGACGACTGTGGCCTATGTTCTACGTTGGCCCTCGTTGGATTTTTTAAAGAAGGAGATTTGGGTGGATGGGCGGAGCATAGAGTTTGTCATGCAAGAGGAGCATTGCCTTTCCGAAAGCGGCGTGTGTTTTCCGACGTTGATGGTTGTCAAGCAAGACGGAGAGACGCTCTGGCCGCAGAAGATAGAGCTGCTTTCTTTTCAGGAAGCTTTCAGCAACGAACATTTTATGTTTCAAGCGCCTGAAGGCTTTGTTGTTGAGCGCCATAACATTTCTTCGTTGAAGGAATTGGAATCGTTTTTGAGCAACTGAGTCCCCGGGGGGAGGGTTTATTGGGGGAGGGGCTCGTTGTGTGAAATGTCTCTGTCCCAAAGGTGTGCGGTCCAAGGTCCGTCTTTGAAGGTGTTGAAAAGCGCTTGGGCGATGGCGACCGAGCGGTGTTTCCCGCCGGTACAGCCTATGCAAATGGTGACATAGGATTTGCCTTCATTGGCATATTTGGGAAGCATATATTCGAGGAAGTTTTTCAGGAGCTGAAAATAGGTTTGGGCTTCCTCGTTGCCGAAGACATAGTTGGAGACGCGCAAGTCTCTTCCTGTGAGGGGGCGGAGCTCGGGAATGAAGTGTGGATTTTGCAAAAAGCGCACGTCAAAAACCAAATCTGCCTGGTTTGGGAGCCCGAAACGAAACCCAAAGGACATGAAGTTGAGGACAAAGCTTGAAGTGGTTGCCCCTGAAAACATGCGTCTCAAAGTGGCTTTCAACTCATGTGCCGTAAGGCTGCTGGTGTCAATGTGGAAAGTGGCGCGGCTTTTGAGCCATGAGAGTTTTTCACGCTCGCGCAAAATGCCTTCATGCAGCCGCAAGTCCATGGCCAGTGGGTGTTTGCGGCGCGTTTCTGAATAGCGGCGCAACAGCACTTCGTCTGAAGACTCCAAGAAGAGAATGTCGACGTTTTTGCCTGAGGCGGAGAGGTTTTCAAAAACTTCAGGAGCGCGCTCAAGGAAGGGGCCTTCGCGAACGTCGACAACAAATGCGAGCGGACGCATTTCCTTGGCTTCTTCAGCCAGCAAGACAGCGCTGGGCAAAAGGGGCGAAGGCAAATTGTCCATGCAGAAATAGCCCATGTCTTCCAAGGCGCTGATGGCTGTGGATTTTCCGGAGCCTGACATTCCGGAGATGACGACAATATGTTTGTTCAGCGCATTGGTGTCCACGTTGTATTCCCCCATACAGCTTAACGCAGACATAACAGGTGGCGAAACATTTTCTGCTTGCCCACATGGGCAGAGTTTTTCTTGGGCCTGCGGCCCGGCCGTTTTTAAAAACAATTTTTTTACCCTCCGGGGGGGGTTATTGGTGCTGGGCCTGCGGCCCGGCCGTTTCCAAAAACAATTCTTTTGCCCTTCCGGGCAGGGGTTCAGTTTCTCACTTTGAATGTTTTTCTTAGGCCCTGGCGGGCCCGGCTTCTTCCCTCTCTTTGTGCGTCAGTTTTCGCCTACCGGCGAGTCACTTTTTTGTGTGACAAAAAAGTAACCAAAAAAACACCCTCCGGGGCCCCGCCGGGGGCTCCTGCAGCACTCGCGACCCCCTCGAACTCTTCTGCTGCTCCAACTCATCATTCCGGGGCCGTTCACCCCGTGCATGTTTGAATTGCCGAAGCACTGCTACCTGGTCTTATCTCGAACCCCGCAGGGGGCTATCACCCCCTGCTCGTACTCCAAAATAATGACGGGGTATTCCCAGCAAACCCAATACCCCCACGTTAAACATCAACAGAAAGCCTCGAAGCTTGACGGCAATGGCATGCATTGCTAGCCTTTGTAACGGTGAAGTAACGGGTTAAGTAACCCGACATAACCGCGGCGAAAGCCGCGACTGCCATAAGCCTTCGCGGCTTTTCGTTTGCGCCCCCTATAAGGCGGCCCAGCGAGGGGCCCTAGGGCCCGCCGGTTTGCGGTTATGACGGTTTACTTACTTGTTTGGGCTGCCACGGCAGCCTCAAGCAAGCGTCCCGAAAGAAGTGTTGCACACTCAAGGAGGGATACATGACAAAAGAAATGGAAGCCTGGCAACAAGAGATGGACAAACTGTTTCAAGATGCCGTTCATGCCGTTCAAACATCCGCCGCTGCTCTTTATGAAGCCTATGTCGCAAATCGTTATGGCGCTGCGGAGGAAAGAAGCGCGCAGCTTACGGTTGCATGGCAAAGTCTCGCTCATGTGGAGTGGTGTTTTCAACAGATGTTTTCCCATTTACAAAACGCTTTTACCCCCCCTTACATAACTTATTTACCCTCGGAAGATTTTAGGGGACCCCCTCCTAAGCCTAAGCGGATTACGCAAAAATTTGGGGAACCGGTAGGGCCCCCCCTTGAAGATGACATCCCCTAATTTTGGGGGGTACGGGCGACAGCAAGGGGGGGGGGGTGTCATTTTCGCCGGGAATTTTCTGTGCCGATGTTGGGTTCATGGGTGAATTGTGGCACGGGACGCCGAGGGCGGCGTCCCCTACGGCATGCTGTTGTGGAGCACGAGCAGGGGGTGATAGCCCCCTGCGGCGCTCAAAATAAGACCAGGCAGCAGTGCTTCAGCATTTCAAAATTTGCACGGGGTGAACGGCCCCGGAATGATGAGTTGGAGTAGCAGAAGAGTTCGAGGGGGTCGCAAGTGCTGCCAAAGCCCCCGGCAGGGCCCCAGAGGGTGTTTTTTTGGTTACTTTTTTGTCACACAAAAAAGTGACTCGCCGTCAGGCGAAACCTAACGCACAAAGAGAGGAAAGAAAGCGGGCCCGCCAGGGCCTAAGAGAAACATTCAAAGTGAGAAAAAAACAACGCTCGAAGAAAGGAGACCGCCGGGCCGCAAGCCCAGCAACACCCCCGCCCGGAGGGCGAGAAAACCATTTCTGAAAACAGCCGGGCCGCAGGCCCAATACCCCCCCTCCTTTAATAGGCCGCCCCGCTAGGGGCTAATAAAACAACCTATGGGAGAAAACTACCCCCCGCCCGGAGGGCGAAAATACCCCCCCCACCTCTGCTTGCCTTGTCAACCTAAATGGGACTAAGCATATTGCCCTGCAAGCTGTTATTAACTTAGGTGGAGCAAGTGTGTTCATTACCTTTTATGTGTGGGTTTCTGCTAGAGTGCCCTAACCCATGAAGTTGCATCGCCTCATGTTTGTTTTGCCGAACTTGTTTACGGCTTCCTCCATTTTGTGTGGATTTTATGCCCTAAGCTTGTGCTCGGCCGCCCGTGTGACGCCCAGCGCCCTCTACCAGGCCGCGTTGGCCATTTTTTTCGGCATTTTCTTCGACGGCTTGGACGGCCGCGTCGCACGCCTCACACGCACCCAAAGCCAGTTTGGCGTGCAACTCGACAGCCTGGCCGACGTCGTCACCTTCGGCGTAGCCCCTGCCCTCTTGCTTTATAAGTGGGTTTTGGAGCCCCTGGGCCTGGGGGGCATCCTCCTGGCTTTCCTCTTCCTCCTGTGCGGAGCCTTGCGCCTGGCCCGCTTCAACGTCTTGGCCCAACGCCCAACTTCTCCTGAAAACTCGGCGTTTTTTGTGGGCCTGCCCATTCCTCTGGCAGCAGGAGTGGTGGTTTCCTGGGTTTTTGTCGCCTATGAGGACATTCAAACGTGGACGCTTGGGGGTATGCCTATACATGTAGCGGCCGCCGCGGCGACGGTGTTTTTGGCCCTGTTAATGGTTTCTACGGTACGCTACCGCACATTTAAAGAGTTACGCATTAACCGTAAAACCATCCTCTGTTTTTTAGGCATACTCCTCGTAGGCCTATACGTCGGTTTTGTATGGCACCCCGGCTGGGTATTGGTGGTTTATTTCTCAGCCTATTTGCTGTTTGGCCTCTTGGAGTCCCTGGTGCTTTGGCTCAGCAAGCATGCCAAGCAAGCCGCGCTGACAGAGTTGGAAAAGCTGGCGCCCGAGCAAGGCGCGCTGCCCGAAGACGAGGACGACGACACCCTGGAATGAGGGTTGCCGTTTTATCATCAAACAAGGAGGGGGGGGTAGGGCGAGGGGCAAGCTCCGGTAGTGCTTAATAACGGAAGGGAGGGGGTAGGGAGTGGACGCTTTGTGGACTTCAGCCGAGCCAAAACGAGCCTTAAACCCTATAACGGCCAAAGGGGACACCAGCCATGCGCATTGAAATACTTTGTACGGGGGACGAATTGCTGACGGGGTTGACGTTGGACAGCAACGGCGCCTTTTTGCAAACCTGCTTGTTGGAGCGCCTGGGGCTACGGGTGTCGCGAAGTACCGTGGTAGGGGACGAGAGGGGTGAGTTGGTAGGGGCCCTCCGGGAGGCCGCTGCGCGCGCCCAGGTGCTGGTGGTTTCCGGGGGGTTAGGCCCGACGGCGGATGATTTGACGGTGGCATGTGCGGCGCAGGCGGCGGGGCTTCCCCTGGCCTATTCCGCCGACATTTTCCAAAGCATTGAGGCGCGCGCCCAAAGGCTGGGGTTTCGCCTGACGGAGGCTGCGAAGAAGCAGGCGTGGATACCCCAGGGGGCGCGTTATGTCCTCAACCGGGTAGGCTCCGCGCCCATGGTGCACCTGCGCATGGCCTCCTGTGAGGTATTTTTATTGCCGGGGGTACCCAGGGAGTTTAGGGCTTTTGTAGAGGGGGCCCTGTTGGGGTGGTTGGAGGAATGCCTCCTCCCCTCTACCCCCCCCCTCCTCCCCTCCCCTAGCCCCCCCGCCGAGGGGCGTATGTTCCGCAAGCTTCGGCGGCTGCAATGTATGGGCCTGCCCGAGTCTCTCATAGACGAGGCCATGGCCCCCATAGCGGCCGCATTCCCCGCGGTGAGGGTAGGTTTTCGCGTACGCTTTCCGGCGGTAGAGGTGAAGCTTTTGTGTGAGGCGGGGACGGTGGAGGCTTTGGCGCAGTTGGAGGGGGGGGTGGTAGCGGCGGCGCGCAAGGCCCTGGGGGTGGCCGTGTTTGGCGAAGGGGAGGAGGGCCTAGGGGAGGGGCTGGTGGACTTATTGTTAGAGAGGGGGCAGACGGTGGGGGTTGCGGAGAGTTGTACGGGGGGGCAGGTGGCGGCGGAGTTAACGGCGAGGCCTGGGGCGAGCCGGTGTATGCTGGGCAGTGCGGTAGCCTATACCGCCAAGGCCAAGCGTTTGTGGGTGGGGCTTTCGGAGGAGGCGTTGGGGGTGCACGGGGAGGTTTCGGCCGAGACGACGCGGCTTTTGGCGCAGGGGGTACGCGAGCGTTTAGAGACGGACTGGGGTTTGGCCATAACGGGCTATGCCGGGGGGGGCAGGGTAGCCTCCCCCCCTCCCCCCCCCGAGGAGCAGGCGGGGCTTTTTTTCATAGCCTGCATGGGCCCCCGAGGGGTGTTGCGCGAGGCCAGGGTATTTTGGCCGGGCGCCCGCAAGGAGGTGCAGCGTATGGCTGCGGCGCAGGCCCTCAACTTGTTGAGGCTTTGTTTGTTAGAGGCCGGCGAGGGTTAAAGGCATTTCTTTTCCCCTTCCAGGGGGGGGTTTAAAACCCTTTCTTTTCACCCCTGCGGGGGGCTAGGGGGGGTTATTGCTGGGCCTGCGGCCCGGCTGTTTTCAAAAACAATTCTTCTGCCCTCCCGGGCGGGGGGTTAAAAGCATTTCTTTTCCCCTTCCAGGGGGGGTAAAATATTCTTTCGCCCCCCCGGGCCGGTTTGTTGCTGGGCCTGCGGCCCGGGCATTTCCGCTGCGCGGCAGCCGCAGGTTTCGCCTCCCGGCGAGTCACTTTTTTGTGTGACAAAAAAGTAACCAAAAAAACACCCTCCGGGGCCCCGCCGGGGGCTTAGGCAGCACTCGCGACCCCCTCGAACGCTTCTGCTACTCCAACTCATCATTCCGGGGCCGTTCACCCCGTGCAAAATTTGAAATGCTGAAGCACTGCTACCTGGTCTTATTTTAAGCGCCGCAGGGGGCACCCGCCCCCTGCTCGTGCTCCACAACAGTAGCCCCCCTGCTCGTACTCCACAACAGTACCCCCCTACGTTGGCTCTACCAAAAGACAGCGCTCATTAATTCTTCGTCTACGTTAGGTGTTAAGGCGG